>JBAVMD010000698.1:0-3855 GCA_049689695.1 Chitinophagaceae bacterium
CGGTATAATTGCCTTCGAGAAAACCGGTCGTATCCTTAATGCGGGCCCCGGTTGGAAACACAAGCAGGATATTTCCCTTGTGAAGATTCAATACAACAATATCCCGTTTGTATTCTTTAGGATCGAATGGTTTCATTTCTCCGGTATAGTAAAAGCTCGGTGAATTCCATTTTATCTGTTCTGCAATTTCTTTATCGGCCAACAGGATGATCTGCCGGATAGCTTCTACAACCGGAGCAATGGCGGGATCCAGTTTTTGAATGTGTTGCGTTACTTGTTCGGATTCGGAGATGGTCTTTGCTTTAGCCATAAGCAAAATAAAGCTTAAAATATTACACACACCTATCACCTAAACATCAACTCCCCAAGCTTGGTAAGCCTTACAGAAGTTAAAGGACTTGGCAGTGCTACCGGCAGCCTGGAAAGATTTGAATTGAGCCCATCTGTAAATGACTGTCTTATATCAGACCGGTTGAGAATATTTGTGAACACAGCGGATGCCTGGCTAAAGATCACATCATTGTTCAGGTTCTCCACAATCACGTTCATGCCGACGCTTACTGCCTTGCCGGTAACCACAGCGCGGGCATTGTTCCTATAAGTCAATTTGCCGGCTTCTATGGTTGGTTCAAGATAGATGTCTACTTTAACATTGGCCAGGTCTATCCACCACATACCGCCTCCGCAAATAATATTATCTATGCAATTGCCCAGTATTTCCTGCCCGCCTTCTTCAAACGTCATAGTGATCTTTAATTTACTGCCTGATGGCGCCACAACGGCTGTTCTCTTGTTTATATCAACAAAGTAAAGCGTAGCAGGATTAAAACGGGAAGGAGCCAGGTTGAAAGTTCTTTCAACTATTGGCGGTGTAATGCCGATCCTGAAAACGCAATCATCAGGCTTCGAAAATTTAAAGGTATTGTCGCTGTTGAACTGCCCAGCGGTTGCAGTATAATTATTGATCCGCAGCCTCATAGAAAGCAGTATAAGGTTCAAGGCAGGCTGCCATTGATTTTTGGCAACTTTTACTTCTTCCGGCGCTATTTTAATTGGTTTAACAACTGACTGTGCATGCAGTGAAAAGGAACTGGCCAATGCAACTGCAAAAAGAATGTATTTCATGATGATGATTTAAGAAGTGAATGAATTATACGGGTGAGATTTAATGGTCTGTTTATTAATCGGTCCTTTTGTATTTATCTTTCATAAATTCAAAATAGATAAACCCGAAACGCTGGTACCAATCCGGCAGGCCGTATTGCATTTCGCAGGTGCCGATGCTTTGCAACGCACGCTGAAGGGAACCTATCATGTCGGTGTATTTATTATCGTAGGAATGTTTAAAGCTTTCATACTGGCCTACTATTTCGCCCCTCGCAGATTGCCAGGCGGCACCGGTCACGGCATGGATGCCGCTCATATTATCGCCAAAGGCAATAGCGCTTTCATTGAACCGCTTTGTATTGTTATAGATGCAGCTTAACCTTCCCAATTGCCGGCGGATGAAATTCAATTCACCTACAGCTCTCTCATAACACTCACTGCAGGCCTGGTTGCCGGCGCAGGAAGAAGGCATCATCGCCTGGCCGCTTGCGCCAAAATCCGGGGCGCAATCACCATTACTGAAATTGGCAATATCGTTCCACTCATTCCGCCTGTCTTCCAGCCAATCCATATAATCCTGCAAATTCTGTATGGCGCCATCAATGGCTTCCCTGTCGCTGGCCTCATTTGCTTCCTGGTCTTCATTGCCTTCGTGCTGGTCTTCATTTGCCTGGATAACGGGATCGTTCTGGTCGGGTTCCTGCGCATTTACCGCAAGTGATAAGAGCGCTATCGATAAGAATAAAATGATCTTTTTCATTTGCTGATTTTTTTTGTTTTGATCTCATTGCTTCGAACCTGAAATCACTACCGCTTCTTTTTGAGCTTAAATACCAGGAAGAGTATGGAGAGCAGGACCACTGCACTGATGATCACAATCAACATGTTGTTCCTGAACCATCCGCCGCCTTTGATATCTGAAGCATTCGAGGTTTTAAAAACCGATGGCATGGCGATCTTCATTTCTTCACCTGTCCATGCCAGCAGCACATATCTTGTAGGCTTTTTATTAGCAACCACCATGATACCAAAATCGCCTTCGGTCTTAAATTGAGTTTTCCATATTCCTTTTCCTTTCACATCGCCTGTCTTATTAGCTGTATGCCAGTTCTCCTTACACAGATTCACCTTGATGTCTGCTTTTGGATCACTGGAACTGATGCTGAAATATGTAGGCGAATAAATGCTCAACCCTTTAACGAAATAATACATCGTGTCTTTGTCCTGGCTCAACGTATTCATGCTGATCCTTCCTTTCGCCTTATCAGCACCATCTTTTTTATATTCCGCCAGGTTGAGCTCAACAGGCTGAATGCTTTCTGTAAGGTTGAAAGGTTGCGCCATAATCTTTTCATGCGCCAGCAAGAAAAATGAAGCAAGCACGCAACAAATATTTTTTAAGAAGATCTTTTTCATGTGTATTCATTTAGTGAATGGCCCGCGCTATTTTTTTATGTTCGTTACTTCACTTCGCATGACTAACTTATCGCCGGTGCGGTATTCCATTTTGATAATCGTAACTGCCGGCGCATACCAGAATGTCATAATGTTCTTACCCATTTTCTTCTTTACTGCGTCCATTATTTTCCTGCTCTCCTCATCCATTCCGGCCATTTCCATTTCTGCTTCAATAACGGATGAGATCTTATAGCAGTCAAACGTACCGGCCGGAGTGGTCACAGATTCTTTAGCCTCTACTTTGCGTTCTTTTATGTGGCTTACCAGTTTTGTTGTCTTGCCGCCTGCACTCATATTCATACTGTAATTCACGTCTGGCAGTGTATCACCTACGGCAGCAGCGAAAGGGAACTGCAGACCGGTAGTTTCCAATTTTGTTTTTCCTGCATCGGATAGAACGCCGGACAGGTCTACATACAATAACTTACCATCACATTTATACGTAGCGGTGAATGTTTTTTCATTAGCCGCATTCCCATCCGTATTTTTCATTACCAGTTCAGAAAGTGTCATACCGCCTTCACGATATACTTTCGAAACGGTAGATACTTGTTTCGACGTTAGTTTTCCCTGACCGTCGTAGCTGTTAGTAGATATTTCGGCACCCTTTCTAAATAAAAGACTGTTACCGCAATCATCCGCTGAAGCAACTACTTCTTGTGGTTTACCGGCGATGCCATTACTATCGCTACCTGGTCCTGTGGTGTTTCCTGCCTGGTTACTGCAGGCTACTGCCAGTATGATGAGAAGGAGGGAGAAAGAATTTTTCATTATTGATTATTTATTATTTTATTATTAGGTGATGACAATTTTAATTGGCGACGGTACTATATATCTTCTGTAATGAACCGGCCTTCGGTGATCTGCACTTTATTTCCGTCTTTATCTTCCAATACACCTTCAAATGTGCCTGATAGTAATTTTACATTGTATTTATCTTTGACGCTGGTGACCATAATGTTGAGATAGTTGTCGCCTTTCACACTACGCGTCCAATACGTTTTGCCGTCAATGGTGAAATTGATCGTGCCTTTGTTATCTCCATCGAGTTTATATGATTCTTTGCCTGCCTCGTAACCCATCTGCCATGAAACAGTTAATTTATCACCATAGGCCATAAGCATTGCCAGCGGAACACTGGAGATGGTCCAGCATTTGGTACGCTGCGGATCAGTTTCGTAAGTCTGTCCGTTCATCTTAAAACTGAGAGAGCCTTTTCCTTTGGTCAGTGTAGCAGGTCGACTGGCGGCGGATTTATTATTGGCGGCTTCCTTCGTGGCAGTGGTGGTG
>JBAVMD010000699.1:0-4066 GCA_049689695.1 Chitinophagaceae bacterium
CAATTCCAGTCGGCATTGGATACTTACGATGGCATAAGCGAACAGAAACTGCGACAGCATCTCATTTATTTTTTGCAACAAATAATGCCTGTTGCGGATGAAGTGAATGTAAAAATGGTAATCCATCCTGATGATCCTCCTTACAGCATACTCGGTCTGCCGCGTGTAGTAAGCACCGCTGAGGATATGCAGGAACTTTTCAAAGCAGTTCCCTCTTTGAATAACGGACTTTGCTTTTGCACGGGATCGTTCGGTGTGAGGCCAGACAACGATCTGCCTGCGATGGTAAAACAATTTGCCGATCGTATCAACTTCATTCACCTGCGCAGCACAAAGCGAAATGAATTCGGAGATTTTTATGAAGACAATCATCTTGAAGGAGATGTGGATATGTATGGGGTCGTGAAAGAAATTATTGATGTGATGCAATCACGCAAGCTCAATATTCCCATGAGGCCGGACCATGGGCACCAGATGCTGGACGATCTGAAGAAGAAAACAAACCCTGGTTATTCAGGAATTGGGAGGCTGCGGGGGCTGGCGGAGTTGAGAGGGCTTGAGTTGGGAATAGCAGGAAGTAAGATACAAGGTGCAAGAGACAAGGCACAAGGAGGGGCGTTGTGAAAAGACATTGTTTTGCTTTGGACCTGAAGAATGATCCGGTGTTGATAGCGGAATATGAAGCGCATCACGCAGCGGTATGGCCGGAGATATTACGATCCATTAAAGATGCGGGTATTGAAAGCCTGGAGATATATCGTGTTGAGAACAGGCTGTTCATGGTGATGGAAGTGAATGATGATTTTTCTTTTGAGAAGAAAAAATTGATGGATGAAGCAAGTGAGCCGGTGCAGCGTTGGGAAACGCTGATGTGGAATTATCAGCAGGCGCTTCCTACTGCAAAGCCTGGAGAAAAATGGCTGTTGATGCAAAAAATTTTCGAATTATAAAACAACGAACGCATGCCGGAATTTTCGCAACCCGTAAAGGCAGCCAGCACGGGTAACAGGTCCAATCAATACGTGGTGGCGTTTGTGCTTGTCACCAGTCTCTTCTTTTTATGGGCGTTCCTGCACAACATCAATCCAATCTTAATTCCGCATCTTAAAAAAGCATGTCAGCTTACTGATACAGAATCTGCACTGATCGATTCTGCAGTTTATTTCGGTTACTTCCTGGTAGCATTGCCTGCGGGATGGTTTATGCATAAGTATGGATATAAAAAAGGAATTCTCTTTGGTTTGTTGTTGTACGGAATTGGCTCGCTTTTGTTTGTGCCCGCGGCTTCGGCCCGCTCGTATACATTTTTCCTGGGCGCTTTATTTATTATTGCAGCCGGCGCTACTTTCCTGGAAACAGTTGCCAATCCATACATTACTAAACTGGGCGACAAAGAAACTTCTGAGCAGCGATTGAATTTCGCGCAATCTTTCAATGGAGTAGGAGCCTTTCTTGCCCCGATCCTGGGAGGCCAATTTATTTTATCTGGCATCGAACATACTCCGGAAGAATTGAAGCAGATGTCTGCACAGCAATTGAATGATTACCTGAATTTTGAAGCCGGCGCTGTAAAAATTCCTTATCTCATAATAGCGGGCGTGGTTTTCCTGGTGGCAATATTCTTTTTTGTCACCCGTATTCCAGAGGTAAAGGAAGACGATGAAAATGATGACGAAAGAAAATCATTTTCCATCAAAGTATTTCGTCACCCACATGTAACTGCCGCAGTGATTGCGCAATTTTTTTATGTCGGTGCACAGGTAGGGGTGGGAAGCTTTTTCATTCGCTTCTCGCGCCTGGTAATGGAGATGCCTGAGAAACAGGCTGCGTTCTGGTGGGGCTCCATTGCAATGGTAGGCTTTATGGTGGGGCGGTTTACAGGTACGGCGCTGATGCGTGTTATTAAACCCGCACGTCTGCTCACATTGTATGCCTTCATCAATATTGTATTGCTTGCTGTATCGCTAACAACCGAAGGAAGAACGGCTGTATATGCAATGATGGCGGTGCCGTTTTTCATGTCCATCATGTTCCCTACCATTTTTGCGCTGGGCATTAAAGGCCTGGGAGAAGAAACAAAGATCGCTTCTTCATTCCTGGTGATGTCCATAGTTGGCGGGGCCATTATGCCGCTTATTATGGGATACATTTCCGATAAAACAGGCAGCATGCAGAATGCATACATTGTTCCGCTACTGTGTTTTGTAGTGGTGATGTATTTTGGATGGAGGGGGCATAAAGTGAGGGGGGTGAGAGGTGAGTTGTGAGTTGTGAGTGAAAGATGTAACTACTCACTACTCACCATTCACCATTAGCACTCACTTTCCAAATTAATCAACCAAATCGACAATCAATTGATATTCTCCCTACAAAATAAAAAAGCAGTCATTACCGGTGGCGGCAGTGGTATCGGCAAAGCCATTGCCTTGCTGTTTGCGAAGCAGGGAGCGGAAGTGCACATCATTGAATTGAATGAAGAAAGCGCGCAGGTCACGGTGAATGAAATACGTGCTTTAGGCGGACAAGCCGTTGTGCATGGCTGCAATGTTACGGGGCAACAGGAAGTGATCAGAACGTTTGAGCTAATCGGCGTGCACAATATTCTTGTTAACAACGCAGGCATTGCCCATGTAGGTAAAGTAGATACCACCAGCGAAGAAGATTATGACCGCGTGATGAACGTAAATGTAAAGGGCGTATATAACTGTATGTATGCTGCGATACCGCACATGCGAAAGGCAGGTGGCGGTGTTATTATCAATATGGGGTCCATTGCGGGTTTGGTAGGACTTGCAGACCGGTTTGTTTATACGGCTGCAAAAGGTGCAGTGATGGCCATGACCATGTCTGTGGCAAAAGACTACCTGCAGGATAATATCCGGTGCAATTCCATTTCACCTGCGCGGGTGCATACACCATTTGTAGACGGATTCATTCAAAAGAATTATCCCGGGCGTGAAGCTGAAATGTTTGAAAAGCTTTCTCGTTCGCAACCGATCGGCAGAATGGCGAGGCCGGAGGAAGTGGCTTCCTTAGCGCTTTACCTTTGCAGTGATGAGGCTTCGTTTATTACTGGGTGCGATTATCCGATAGACGGAGGGTTTGTGAAGTTAAATACCTAGAGGAGAATATTTATAAAGAGAACAACAGGGAACGCGGATTATCAGGATCGTTAGGATTTGCGCGGTTAAGTTTAGTTAACATCTTAACTGATAATTTTAAAATCTTCTTTGCTTATTTTGGAGTTATGTGTTATGATCTTTTACAAAAATTATCGGCGTAAATCCTAATAATCCTAATAATCCGCGTTCCCTGTTGTTCTTTTTGCGAAGCAAAAATCCAAACATTAAAATTCTTTAATCAGAAATATGAAATTAATCCGCTTCGGCGAACCAGATCATGAAAAGCCAGGCCTCTTCATAGACGGCAAACGATACGATGTATCTGACTGGATACATGACTACGATGAAAAATTCTTTGCAACCGGCGGCATCCGGCAACTGCGAGAAATGATCGAACGCCGGCAAAACCTGCCTGAAATAAGCGAAGCAATAAGATGGGCTTCACCCGTTGCAAGACCTTCCAAGATCGTTTGCATTGGCCTGAATTATACAGACCATGCAAAAGAAAGCAACATGGAAATGCCCAAGGAACCAATTATTTTTTTCAAGGCCACTTCTTCGATCGTTGGCCCTAACGACAACCTTATTATTCCAAAGAACAGTGTAAAAACAGATTGGGAAGTGGAACTGGCGGTAGTGATCGGCAAGAAAGCAAGCTATGTCACGGAAAACGAAGCTCCTGACTATATCGCCGGTTATTGCCTGCACAATGATTACAGCGAACGTGAGTTTCAGCTGGAGCGTGGCGGGCAATGGGTAAAGGGAAAAAGCTGCGATACTTTCGCACCGCTCGGGCCCTGGTTGGCCACTAGTGATGAAATACCGGATGTGCACGAGCTGCGCCTATGGCTTACCGTTAATGGCAAAAAGATGCAGGATAGCAACACAAAGAATCTTTTTTTCAAGGTGCCTTTCCTCGTCTCTTATTTAAGCCAGTTTATGTC
>JBAVMD010000700.1:0-1660 GCA_049689695.1 Chitinophagaceae bacterium
CTTCATTACACACCCTCATTCAATAGAAGCGACCGGAAAATTGAATTAAGCGGTGAATCCTTCTTTAACGTGGCTCATGATAAGAACAAGCCATTCATCATTACACTTGGCAATCTGTCTATCAGGGTTATTGGAACAGCCTTCAATGTGCTGCCCGTAGTTGCCAATGGAACAATTGAAGTACAGGTGCAATCGGGAGTGGTTAAAATGCTTTCGCCTAAAGGAGAGATCACGGTGAGCAAAGGGGAAACAGGGGTTTTCTTTATAAAAACCAACGAACTGGTTAACAGAAAAGGGATCGACGCCAACAGCTTCAGCTATGCCACAGGAACTTTCTCTTTTACAGATCTCTCCGTAGAGCAGGTATGCAGGTACCTGGAAAAATCATTCGATGTTACCATTGAACTGAAAACAGAGAAGCTCGCCGGCTGCAGGATCACCGCGCAGTTCGACAACAAGTCTCTTGATTATATACTCGATGTGATCAACGCTACGGTAAATACAAGCTACACCAGGAAAGGAAACCATATTTATCTCGATGGAAAAGGATGTAATTGATTCAATATGAAAAAAAAGATATACCATATAACGGTCCTGCTTCTTTTGTTCAACCTGGCAGCAAATATGGCAAGCGCACAGCTTCAGCCGGCAGCATTGAAGAAGAAGATCAGTTTACCCGGGTTGGACCTTCGGATGGACAGCCTGATACAACACCTTTCCCGGCAAACCGGTTTTGAGTTTTCATTTAACTCCAGTAAAATAAGTCCATCACAAAAAATAACCCTTCCTTCCAAACAACCTGACCTCGAACAGGTGTTGGCACGTTTGCAACAAAGCTTTGGCATACAGCATAAACTTGTGGGCAATCATATCATATTGATTGATCAACCAAAAAGAACTGCCACTGCCAATATCTCAAAAACAGGAAACAACCGAAAAAAGCAAACTTCTAAATTTCCGGCAAAAACAATCAGCGCTTCTGTGAATAAAGCAAAAGCTGACACAGTTGTCACGGAACAAGCAAAGATTGTTGATGTTGCTGCGCCTGAAAAAGCCGCAGTCGCATTTACTAAAAATGATACCGCAGTATCCCGGCAAATCGATTCTGCTGTAACATCAGCGCCTGAGAAAGACATACGCGCAACTGATACAGCAAAGATTGTCAAAATTGATACTCCCCTGCCTGCAAGCGGAAACTCAACAACCAGCAGCGCCACAGCTGAACCGCATTTGCCGCTGCTTCTTGATCTTGGCCTGCAAGGCGTTGGTTTAAGTATTGAACCTAAATTAGGGAAGGCAACTACAATAGTGTTTGGCGCAGGAATCGGAGGCGGCTATTTTGTAACAGGCAAACGATTTTCTTACGTTTTTATGCCTGGCAGTCCTGAAGCATATTTTACCGTTAACCCAAGACTCTATTTCAGAAAGAAAACAGGTAACACGGAGAAAAATGAAGGGGGCTATATTGGCTTTAAGCTAAAGTATACCACGGAACACCTCTTCTCAGATAAGGGCTTTGATGACACTGTTCGTAATTGGGTATCTTTCAAAGGGGCTAGACTGCACACTTTACTTTTCAATTTTCACTGGGGGTATCAAAAATCTTTCGGGAAACGCTGGCTTTTTAACGGGCATGTTGGACCAGGGTATTCATTCAGAT
>JBAVMD010000701.1:0-2779 GCA_049689695.1 Chitinophagaceae bacterium
GTTCATTACAAAAAATGCCTGTTTTAAAGGAGGGTATTATTTTGCAAAGGATGATGAAATAAAGATCGAAAACGTTCCGCAAGAAAGCCTGGTGGAAATGGCAGAGCAGATAAACAGGCAGGGAGGAACCAATATCCGCAACCTTATTTTGTATGACCTGGACAGCTCAAACCTCGTTCAATATGAGAAAGATGTTTTTAAAAAAGTGGTGGGCCGTTTTAATTAGCCTGCCATGTGTTGCCGGCGGCATTGCATTGGCTTGTGCCGGTGGTGACCTGGATGAATACGGCACTTCTAATTTTACCCCGGAGCCATTTGTAGACAGCAGCTATCGCCCATTCTTTTACTCCTGGTATTATTATTATGGCATCGGCCACGACGAAGCGCATAATGTTCGTTTTAATCAAAGCAATATAAATGAATGGTCATCTTACCTGGAAAATAAAGTGCCGAGCAGTGAGTTGGAATTTTTGTTGCTTAATTCAAGCGCGGGCATTGCCGACAGCGCAGCTGCGTATGCAGGGGGCAGCTTAAAAACATTGCACCCGGAGCTGAAATCCTTAAACATCGTCAGCACAAGGAACAGTAAGGTGACGGATTTTCTCCAATACCTTGCACTGGCTAAGAAATGTGAGGAATTTGCAGTAAATGAAATAGCATACTGGGAAGAAGCGCCTAAGAAAAAACCAATTGCGAATGCTGACAAATTTCATCGCGGGTTGCAGGAACGGTTTACTAAAACCAAAGATGTTTTTTTAAAGCAACGGTATTTATTCCAGTTGGTGCGTTCTTATTTTTTCAACGGGCCGCCGCAACAGGCCATTGATGTTTTTGAGAGCAACAAAAACGCATTCCCAAAGAACACCATGTATTACCGTACACTTTCTTATGCGGCAGGCGCGTATTATAAGCAGAAGAATTACAGCAAAGCGAATTATTATTACAGCAGGGTGTATGATGAATACAATGAGCTGAAAACTGTGGCCCATTACAGCTTTCACCCGCAGGAAGAAGGGGATTGGAAGAATACCCTGGCTTTGTGCCAGAATAAAAATGAGCAGGCCACCCTTTGGCAAATGCTGGGCGTATTTTACCAGGATGAGAAGCGTGCCATCAGCGAAATCTATCAACTGGACCCTAAGAACGAAAAACTTGACCTGCTGCTTACCCGGGCCGTGAATAAAGAAGAGCAGAAGTTTATTGAATGGAGAGAAAGGATTGCTGCAACGAAACCTAAGCTGGTAAGTGAGCTGATAAATGCTGAACTGATAGCACTTGTAAGCCGTATTGCAGGTTCCGCCAATACTGGCAAGCCTTATTTATGGCATATAGCATCTGGCTATCTATACATGCTGAATGGCGATTTCAGCAAGGCGCAGGCAAATTATGTACAGGCTGAAAAATCATTGCCCTCGCAACAATTGCCCCGCTTTCAACTCAAGATGTTTAAGCTGATGAATAAAATTGCTTCAGCAAACCGTATTGATGCAAACCTGGAGAATGAGATATTGAAAGATGTAGAGTGGCTTGCAGGCCTCAGTAGTAATAATGAAGGATTAAGATATTATGAAGCGCTTGAATGGATGAGACATACGATGGCTTTTAAATACAAGAAGCAAAAAGAATTGGTGAAAGCGGAGTGTTTCCGAAGCTATCCTGAATTCTATGCTAATAATGCCAACGTGGAGGCGATGAAAGCTTTTATAGACAAGCCAAACAAATCAGCTTATGAAAAAGTTTGTGTGGGTCTGTATGATAAATCAAAAAATGATCTGCTGGAGTTTCAGGCCATGCGGCTTGCTTATGAAGACAAGTTGACCGAAGCGATCGCTTTGATGGAGATGTCTGGAGAAAATCGCAACAAAGGTCTTTTAGGTAATCCATTCAATGGGAGAATACAGGATTGTCACGATTGCGATCATGCAGCTGCTCAAAAGATCAAATACAACAAGCTTAGTGTTTTGCAAAAAATGAAAGAGATGCAGGATAAGGTTGTGGCAGGAGATGATGTGTACAATAATGCATTACTGTTAGCCAACGCGCATTACAATCTCACGCATTATGGTAATGGCCGGTACTTTTATGAATCAAAGGTGATGGGAGAGGCTCATTATTCTCCATTTGATATAGATAGTGTGTTCATGAATACACTTCTGGGCATGAAGCAATCTGTAAAATATTATAACCTGGCTTTGCAGTCTGCAAAAACCGATGAGCAAAAAGCGAAATGTCATTTCATGCTTGCCAAATGCGAGCGCAATCAATGGTATAATGAAAAGCTTTATTTAACGGGCAAGGAATACGAAACAGAATTGCCGGTTGATTTTGTGGCCTGGAATGGGTTCAAAGCTCTGAAACAATATCCCATCACCCAGTATTATAAAGATGTAATTAAAGAGTGCGGTTATTTTAGAACCTACGTAAATAAGTAGTCAGAAAAGAAAGTAGAGATTATTAATCCGCAACAATTCAATACAAACGAATAGCACAGCAAGGTTATATTGAATAATCTGTGCTTTCTTTTCTCCTTCATTTTCTTCGCAATTTTCCATTTTAGAATCCTTTATGTTAAAAGGATAGGCGTGTAACCCCTTGCCTATCATTAATTTAGTCGCTAAATGCGTGTCCCCTTAACACTTGCCATTTCTCTGGCATCCTTTATGTTTTATAGTCACTGAACTTAAAAATTATTTATCGATTAAAATTAGACTTATGAAAAAGTTACTATCCGTTTTTGCGATCGCAGGCACATTAACAATGGCCGCATGTAGCAACAACC
>JBAVMD010000702.1:0-4289 GCA_049689695.1 Chitinophagaceae bacterium
GCTGAACCCTTTTTTTGCAGCAAAGGCAGACCTCGCACCCAGCGAAGTAGTAGGAACCCATGGCCCTTTGTACGCAGCTTCTCCGTTCAGATAAACCGTTAAACCCAGTCGTGGGTCCCTGTTGGTAAGCACTGCATTGTAACTGGTTTCATTGCCTTCCTGTATAAACAAAGGAGACTTTGTTGCAGAGGGAGTATTGTCTGTATTGAATGCAGGAAGTCCGTCCGTATACAAATATTGCCTGATCAGGTTGCGCGTGGGCGCCATGCGGCCATTCTCCAGGTCTCTTGAATTGTTATGGCCCAATATCAGGTTGGTGTTGCTTACGCCGTATATCTTCACTAAAATATTCTCTGTATTCGCAGCGCCTTCTCCCGCATGCTGAAACAGGTTGGCATAGCTGGCATACAGCACATGTCCCTGCGTCATCACTTTCTGCGCTGATTCAACGGCAACCTGCAGGTGTTGTTGCCAGCCCTGCTGATTATGGAACTTAGCTCTTGTGCCTTCATACAAAGCAGCTCTGGCCTTCAGCGCCCATGCAGCGCTTTTAGTAACTCTTCCGTATTGCTCAGCAGGCAGAGCAGAACGTGCAGGCAGCCATTCGCCTGCATAATCCAGGTCGCTGTAAATAGCGGTCATCACTTCTGCTCTTGGCGTACGACCCATGTACAGCTCGGGCGAATTGATGTCGAGTGTTTTCAACACCAGCGGAACATCGCCATACTTCTGTACAAGGCTCAGGTAGGCATACGCCCTGAAGAAACGTGCTTCCGCAAAATATCTGTTCCTGATAGCCTCCGCTATGTTTGCACGTCCTGCTTTTTCAAGAATATTATTCGCGGTAAAAATTTCATCATACCTGTCATTCCAGTCAGCGCTTGTATTAGGCACATTGCGATTTCCGTTGCTGATATTGTTAGGACCGCCCTGGTTCACTGCATCGTCTCCCCTGTTGTCTATCCAGTTGGCATCGAGCTGTTGGTACATTCTGTTAGATGCATTGATGAGGTCTGCTTCCGTATTCCAGAAATCGGTGTCGCTGAATTCAGATTCAGGAAAGCGATCCACCTTGCAACTGCTTATGATGAAAGCCGCTGCCAGAAAGATGATATATAAATGATATTGCTTTTTCATTTTCCTTTTTTAATTAGAGTGAAACATTAATTCCAAATGAAACTGTACGATAGAAAGGATAAGCAGTTGCGCTTACATTATTGCCTACTTCAGGGTCAAACACGCGCAGCACCTTGGTTGATTCCCACAGGTCCTGCCCCGAAACATATATTCTCGCACTGCGGATGTGTTTCTTAATGGGTAGTGTATAGCCTATCTGTATATTCTTCAACCGCAGGTAATTTCCGTTCTGCGCCCATCTGTCTGAAGGCCGGAAATTATGCGCGCTCGTCTGGTACATTCTCGGGAATAATGCATTGGGATTATCGGGCGTCCAGCGGTCCATGTGAATTGTCCACGGCATATCGGCTGTGCCAAGTATGGGCGAAAGTGTTTCTTCACTGATCAGGAATTTGCGTTTTAAAGCGCCTTGCAGGAAAATTGAAAAATCAAATCCTTTCCAGCTCAGTCCCAGGTCAAAGCCATAAGTATACCTGGCGTTGGTTGTGCCCATGTAAATGAGATCGCCTGAACTATCAGGAGTGCCTTTACCCGGAGAAATAACACCATCACCATTAAGATCGAGATATCTTATATCGCCGGGACCGGGCGTTGCAATGAACGATTGTATTTTCGATTTGTAGGCATCGGCTTCTGCCTGTGTTTGGAAATATCCATCTGTTTTATAACCCCATACACTGTTCAATGCATAACCTTCCAATAGAGCGATCACGCCGCCTGTACCAATGGAATTGCGGCCATCGTATTTGACCAGTTCATTCTGGTTATCTGAAATATTAAATCCAACACGATAGTCGAACTTGCTGATCTTATCTTTCCATTTAATATCCAACTCTGTTCCCCAGCTTTTCAATTCGCCGATGTTTACATTGGATACGCCAATGCCAATGATGTTGGGTACATTCAATGCGGCCAGCATATTCTTGTTACGCTTCACATAGTAGTCAGCAGTAACGGTAAGCCTGTTCCTGAACAGGCCTAAGTCGATGCCGATGTTCGATTGCTCCACTGTTTCCCAGGTTTTTCCCGGAGAAGCCAATGTCGATTGATAGAAATACTGCGTGCGCTGTCCATTGAACACAAGGTTGTTGGTGGTAGTTAGGCCACTTGTAAGCAAGGGAATGTAATCATACAAACCCAGCACCGACCCATTGCCCAATTGCCCCCACGAAGCGCGCAGCTTCAGATCGCTCACCCACGGAACATTGTTCATGAAATTTTCTTCGATCACTCTCCAGGCTGCGGAGAAAGAAGGGAACAGCTGCCAGCGGTTCTGCGGAGCCAGGCGGGAGCTCCCATCATAACGGTAAGAAGCTTCAAACAAATACTTGTTTTTAAAGCTGTAGTTCAACCTGCCAAACAAAGAAGCGAGCGACCATGTCTGCACCACTTCTGAATTGGTCTTGGTAAGCGGATCACCAAAGTTGAGGCTGAAGAAATTATTGGTGATCATGCCCTGCGCCGCGGCCGTGAACTCGTCTTTACGGTATTCTTCATAAGACCCACCCTGCAACAGGGTTAAGGAATGATTTTTTTTGATGTTGATATTATACGTGACATAAGCTTGCGCGTTATTCTGATAGGCTTTGTTCTTGGTAAGTGTAATGGAGTTGGGCACGTTCACACTAAAGCGAACGGTATTGACGGTGCGGCCATACCAGAAAATGCTTTTACGATTGTTCTCCATCGCATAGTTATTCTGGTTCCTCCAGGCAATTACATCAAGCGTAAGGCCCTTGATCACATTCTTCACCTGTAAATTCACGCGGCCGGTAAATGTTTCATAATTGCGTGTTTCCAATCCGCCGTTCTTTTCAATATCCACTGCATTGATCTGCAGGTCGCCATTGTATTTCTGGCCGGTAATATCTTCAGGCGGAGTGTAAAGCGATTGCCTTGTACGGCTGCGGTACAGCCTGTTGATGATCTGTTCCGTACCGAAGGCATTTTCACGCGTAAGCGCTCCGATGTATCCCGCGGTAACTTTTAAGTTCACAAACCTGTTCAGCTCTGCATTCACATTGAACTTAAGATTGGTGCGCTTATTATCGTCAGGCCCATATCTCAACACCCCATCGCGTTTGTAATAACTTCCGGAGAGCAGGTAGTTCAGCTTCTGTTCGCCCCCGCTGACAGAAAGGGAATAATTCTGCATGCGATTGATCTTGTCCATTCCTTCGGTAACCCAGTTGTTATTGTCGTAGTATTCCCATCTGTCCTGCGTGGGATTAGGCCGGTACCTGAAGTTGGGGTTCTTCAGCCATTCTATCTGTTCATCATTAAATTCTTTGGCGCCGGTAGCATTGAAGCGCGCTTCATCTATCAATATCTGTTCATCCCATGAATTCAACCGCTCGGGTTGCCTTGCGGTGATGTTTACACCATAATAGCTATTGAAATTTACACGGGTTTTGCCGGCGGCGCCCTGTTTGGTAGTTACGAGAATAACACCGGCAGCGGCACGTGCGCCATAGATGGCAGATGCGGATGCATCTTTCAGAACAGAAATGTTCTCAACATCGTTCGGGTCAATCAGGTTGAGGTCCTGCTCCACGCCATCTACCAGCACAAGCGCAGTAGCGCTGTTGGCAGAAGAAAATCCGCGGATGCGTATACCATAACCTTCTTCACCGGGCTTACCACTGCCTCTTAAAACAGTTACACCGGGCAATACGCCCTGCAAAGCTCCGGTAACGTTTGGCACCGGCCGGTTCACAAGGTCTTTACCCTGCACCTGGCCAACAGCGCCGCTCAGGTTTATTTTCTTCTGGCTTCCATAACCTACCACTACTACATCGTCGAGCGTTTTCGAAGCTTCAGCCAGGATAATATTCACCACGGACCTGTTGTTCACCCTTTCTTCCTGGCTGGTGAAGCCGATGTAAGAAAAGACGAGAACAGCATTGGACCCGGCTGAAATAATAAAATGTCCTTTGGCGTCTGTGACCACACCAACAGCGCCGCCTTTTACGGTTACGTTTACCCCCTCAATGGGAGCTCCTTTAAGGTTACTCACTACACCTTCCACCTGTTTTACCTGGGCGAAAAGAATGGTGGTGATAAGAAGGCAGGGAAATAAAAAAGAAAAAGACAAAAGCCATTTGCGAACAGAAGATGTTCGATGCGTTAAGAAAGATCGGGTTCTCATACAG
>JBAVMD010000703.1:0-9360 GCA_049689695.1 Chitinophagaceae bacterium
GACAGTGAGTCGTTGGGAAAATGCCGCTTTATCAGCGGGGTTCGGGATGACAGTGAGATCATAAAATAAATATCATGAATAAAAATCCTTCTTCCCTTTACACCATCCGCTTCAGCGACTGTGACCCGTTCGGGCATTTGAACAATGGCCGCTACATCGATTATTTTCTAAATGCGCGCGAAGATCATCTTAAAGAAAATTATGAACTGACGCTTAAGAACTTTTACCTGCAGGGTGTCAGTTGGTTTGTAAACAGCCATGAAATCACTTACCTGCGTCCCGCAGATTACAACGAAACAGTTAAGATCAGCAGCGCTTTAATACAGATTGCGCCAGAATCCCTATTGGTAGAGTTTCAAATGACAGATGAACAGCACACACATCTGAAATCACTGCTCTGGACAAAATTCATTCCTGTGAGTGTGAAAACCGGCAAACGGCAGAACCATGATGATGCTTTTATGGAGTTCGCAAAATCAATTGAGGTCGCAGATTTTGATCCGGCAAAAGGATATAAAGAACGATTGAAGGAGATTATCATGAAGAAATAAACACATCTGGACCGGAAAATACCACTAACAGGCCATTGCCTTACTGTTGTTTCATATCTAACTTTATATTATTCATTTCTACCGTGAAATGTTTGCCGTTTGCAGAAAACTCCCGACTAATAGGCAATCATTAAACCAGCAAATATGAAACTTTTTTGCTTTTTTGCATTGGTGGCCATTGGCTTCACCCAATGCACAGGCCCCCTTCGGACCATGCAGCCCAATGTAGTTAATGGTGGACGTGCGGTTGCAGTTACACGCCACCCTGCCAACAATACCAATCTCATAGTTGCCTCTGAAACCGGGGGCATTTTCAGATCCACCAATGGTGGAGTTAACTGGGCCCATGTTTCTTCCAGCACTACTTTCAATTATACAAATGTGTTGTATCATCCACTGGATGCAAACATCGTTCTTGCAACGGCTTCCAATGACAGTAAAACAACTACCGGCGGCGGTATCTGGAGAAGTACCAATGGAGGCACCTCGTGGTCGCAGGTTGCTATCACCACACCGGTTGGCACCTGTGGCGCTACCGTTAGCGGCTATGCGCTTTCGTTTGAACCCACATCAAACCGCTTTTGGGCGGCCACATCCTGCGGTCTTGCTTCCAGCAGCGATGGCGGCGCCAGCTGGACATTTTTGCCAACAAGCTCCAATTATAACAACGATAAAACATACGCAGTACTCAGCCCGGTAAGTAATAATATTAAGATACTTACCGATGCAGGCGTTAAAGTATCCGTTGACGGAGGCGCTAACTGGACCATTTCTACCACCGGCCTGCCCGGCTATGTTATAAAGGGCGTACATAACCAGATAGCGGTTTCACCCAAAAATCATCAGCATATTTTCTGGGCATTCAATTCATACAATTTCACAGAGAGCCAATGGCATTTAAGCCTGTATATGTCTGCCAATAATGGAACCTCATGGACTTCTCTTATAGATAACCCGGGCATTAACAGGGCGCCATTTGTAAAAACTGCCAATGCGCTTACAGGCACGAGCTCACAATTTGATATTTATTTTTCTGATGGAGGTTGCAGGTTTACCAGGGCTACTTTTAATAACGCCACTACTCCGTCCATTTCAGGATCCTGGGTAGATATGACGCATGATCATTGCGATGGCACTGATGCGGCCTTCAGTACAGACGGCAAAACACCCATTCTTTATACAAGCGACGGCGGTATACATACTACCACAAATTCAGGTGGAACCTGGGCAATGAACGGTGGAGGCACTAAAGGCTATAATGCATTGCAGATAACAGAAGTGATCGGCCAAAAACATTCGGGCGATGCAAAATCCGACCTCTATTTTGGTACGCAGGACAACAACATCTGGTCGTCTCCGGATGGTGGCGCTACATGGCCTTCCGCCAACTCTGTTTGCTGTGAAGGGTTTTTCCTGAACATTCCACGCCAGGCGCTTGCTGCGGCAAGTACCAAACTAACCGGCGTGAATTGCGGCCCTTGCGGCAACTTTATTTCGGGCCCATTGTTCTCGGGATACTCAGGGTTTCCCAACCCGCCAAATGATGCAGGAAACCCACGCCTGCTCGACCCCGGCAATTATGTTCACAATACTGCATTGACAGGACTGACTGCCAGCATTTTCAATTTCACCAGCAATAACGGAGGCGCATGGGTGCCTAAGTATGCATTTCCTGAAGCGCTGCGTGATCTTTCAAAAGTTTCGGGCACTGGCGCTGCTACCAATGTTTTTATTGCAGTGAGAAGATCGGGCAGCACCCCGGATGGCAATGAAATGCTCGGCATTAAAAGAATAACCGGTGTACTGGATGTAGGCACTCCTGTTGTTTCAGACATCACGGGCTTTGGAAGCCTGGGCACTTTCCCAACTATGTTTGCATGGTATAAACCGTTTGGCGTGAACATGCGCGATCCTAATCACATTATTGTACCTGACATTATTGATAACGTAGTAAAAGTATCGCGTGATGGCGGCGCCAGCTGGACGCCCGATGCATCACTCACCAATCTTGTTACACAAGCTGGCGTTTTTAAATTTTCATCAAGTGGTTTTACACAGATATCAAATATCTCATTCGATCCTGACAACATCGGTCATATTCTTGTAGGAACCATTCAGGCAGGTATTTTCAGAAGTTGCGACGGCGGCGCCACCTGGGGCAAGATCCCCAATTCTGAATTGGTGCCTTACGTATCGTCTTTTTATTTTACCGGCAATTCAAAAGCAGTTGCTTCTTCTTACGGACGCGGACTCTGGAACCTCGACCTCGATGCGTGCCGTTTGCGCATACGCATTCCCCCTGTGCGCGAATACCTGGGAGAAGGCCCATGGATACGCTACCAGGGTGTATGGATACGTTTGAAGGACCTTGGCAATCCTGATGTTTGTCCGAGGTGTGGAGTCTTCTTTATACGCGATGGTCATATCCGTACTTATTCTACTGCAGGCAATATGAATGAAGTAGATAGGGTAGTAATAAGCGGGGGCCAATTTATTGGAATGGATATGAATGGAAAATCATTGCCTGTTCCATTTAAAGCTGAAATGGGCGCTAATACTATGGCGGAATTCAAAGGCGATGATCAGCTTAATGAAGCGCTTGCAGCAGGATTCGAGGTAAAAGGCATTTACCTCGAAGGAAATATTTTTAAGGGATTGATCGTTGCAAAAAAAGACCTCAGTGCACAAGATCTTCCTGTGCAGGGACCACCACGGCCAGCTTTACGGGGAGACCTGGTTTACAAAGGGAATGATCTTAAAAAAGGAGTGCAGGGCATCCGTATCCTGGGAGCCAATTTCAACAAGGCTCAACCTTTAGAGATTATGATCGATGGACGCCCTGTGCAAGGTGTAAAAGAGCAATACGATGAGCGTGGAGTATTTGTACTGCAGATAGATCAACCGTTCACTATTGGCGGACACACCATACTGATCACTCAACGAACTCCGAATGGAGTTATCAAAGAAGCATATACTTTCAATGTGCCTACGCATGACGAGAAAAGAGAAAATAAGTAAATAAAGACCCAATGTTTTTAAGGATGGCTTCTCAACGAAGTCATCCTTTTTTATGGTGCCCCCTTATGCGGAGATGGAAATTGTAATAAATAACTGTAACTTTAAGACAGTTCTTTTCTTCCCCGTCACTAAACTCCTGCTATATGAACATCCTTCATCGTTTGGAACATTGGGGCGATACACATCACCCGAAATGGGTGGACATTATACGCATAGCCCTCGGCATATTCCTGGTCATAAAAGGACTTCAGGTTCCCGCGCAAATGAGCACTGTACTGAGCAGCATGCCCAATTTTATGTCTGGTAATTATTTCCTCCTGAATTGCCTGCAGTACCTGATCCTGTTCGTGCATTTAATGGGCGGCGCATTTTTAATTTTCGGAGTATTTGTCCGGTTCGCCTGTCTTATCCAGATACCTGTTTTGATCGCTGCCATTGTCATGATCCTTTCTACCCGTGATGCATGGAACCCATTTACTGAATTGCCTCTTGCTATTCTTGTACTGGGTTTACTCTGCTATTTTCTTGTGGTTGGTAACGGCTCATTATCGGTGTCAAAGTATCTGCAGGAAGGCCAGAAAACTTGAAAGCCTCCGGGAGGAATCTTTCCGGTTTGTAACAAAACTCATTTTAATCAGCGCCTTGAAAATTGTGAACAAAGCTTTCATAGGTTTGGATCATTTAGAGAAAGAGCCGCTCATCCACAATTCATGAGGCGTTCTAAGATCATACTGATGCCTTTGAGAGAAGCGTGAAGGTGTGTTTTGCCTTGCGTTGTTCATAGCATTTTCAACGCATTGTGCAACGCCATCGTTTGTAATGTCACTGGTGACGGCAAACCCCCAGGCCCCGCCAACAAGTACTCTTATCCCCATCTGAAATTGCTGTTTATGCGCCATGCGCACATCTGCATAAGAGGCGCCCTTTTGCCGGATTGCCTTAAATGCACTATCGGCTAATTCCTTTTGAGCGCCTGTACCGGGTGGTTTTAAAAACGAGGGTGAAAGAATGGCGGCTGACAATAAGCCAGGAATGGCAAGAGCGCCAACGCTCATTGATGTAAGCTGGATAAAACCTTTTCTGTTTACCATATTTAAGCGATTAGTTTCAATGATTGCTTACAACCATAGCCCATCAAGGGCTCGCTTAATGAACTAACCGCTTGATTAGTCTAAGGTTTTTGTCGTTTTGAATTTCTAACAGATATAAACCGGCGGGATAAGATTGTAGTGGAAGATTGAAGTCTTCATCCTGACCATTTAAAGGTAGTTCGTTTTTATATATCAATTGCCCGGCTGCATTAAATAATTTCAGGTAGAGTTTGCTTCCCGTAGGATTGCGCAGTAATAAATAAACATTCCCGGGTGAAGGATTAGGATATAGCTGAAGAATATCCGGCGATGCAGCTGAAATATTTTTTCGGGATGTTTTTGTTTTTGAAAGGATCCAAAGCTCCGGGTCGATCACAACCGTATCTGCCACAAAATCCAGTTTTATATTGAACTCCTGGCCACTGTAACGATGATCAACCACTACCCTCGCGCTTTGCGTTGAAGAGCGGAACTCGAGCGTAACAGGCATTTCGTAAAAACTTACGGATGGATGCGATGTGGTTTGATGAAGTTTTATGTTAACCCACCGGTTATTGTTCTGCAACCAATCAGCATTGTAGTTCGGGTAGCCTTCACCGTAAACCCATTTCTGCAGAAAGCTGCCAAGGTTTTTACCGCTTACCTGCTCAAGGTTTCGCTGCAGGTCTGGCGTACGCGCAAACTTGTATCGAACAGCAGGATCATCAAGGTATTGACGCAGTCCTTTGAAAAGAACGGAATCACCCAAAACCCATCGCAGCATGTGCACCACGTAAGCGCCTTTGTTGTAACTCAGCCGCGCGCTGAATATACGTGCGATGTCTGTTGTGTCAGGCACAAACACAGAGCCGCCTGGCTCTGATGTAACATTTGCCGTGGTTTGTTCAAGGAACTCCCTGAAAAACCTCGGGGCCTGGTACGCCTGGTTGTATAACGCCCCGCAATAGGTAGCAAAACCTTCATGCAGCCAGATATCGCTCCAGCTCGAAGACGTGACCTTATCACCGAACCATTGATGCCCCAGCTCGTGCGCAGACAATACAGGTGAAGTGTTGCTCATGAAGCTATTGGTCTGATGCTCTATTCCACCGGCTTTTCCAAATTGTGTATGGCCGTATTTTTCTGATGCAAATGGATATTCTCCAAACAGGTTTACGAATAAGCGAAATGCATCTTTAGCATAGTTGTCCTGCGCAAAGAAAAATCCTGATTCCGGATATGCATAACTGATGAAACGATAGCTTTTATTGTTGACCATTATTGTATCATCATCCACAACATAATTTGTAACAGCTAAAGCCACGAGATAGCTGGCGATAGGGTAACGATGCCGGAAATGCGTGGTAGCCATTGTATCAGTTACCTGCCGGCTTACCACCATGCCAATAGAAGATGCAGTATAAATTGAAGGATGAGTGATGAATATATCGATTGAATCCGCTTTGTCAGTTAAACCGTCTTTGCAGGGCCACCAGTATTTTGCTCCATAAGGTTCAGACAGCGTCCATATAACAGGCACGCCTGCGTGCTGATGCTGGTAGAAAGCACCATACCCGGTAAATAAAGGAACTCCGTGATAAAAAATGCTTACCGAATCTTTTGTGCCGGCTGTGATAGAAGATGGAAATTCAATAGTAAGTGCATCACCGGCCTCCTGCCGGAAGATGATCTTATTGTTGTGATATACCACGCTGTCAACAAGCAACGCTCCCTGCATGTCCAGCGAAATAGTATTCCCCGTGGACGTCATCACAAACGAAGGCGTTACGACTCCACGGATGAACCATACGGCAGGATTGATCTGCCATTCACAACGGTAATGATGTACATCGAAATTTGAGGAAGCTGCAGACCGAAGCGCTGTATTGAAATGAGCGGAGGCTGATCGCTTTTCAGATTCAACGATCTCTTTCATTTCCTTATAGAAAGAAACAGAATCCTGTCCCCGGACCAAACATGGAATCAAACAAATAAGGAGTAGCGTTAGTTTCATAGAAATCGGGGACTTTACACCTTTAAATATAACGCAAATTGTTAGTAATCATTGCCGTGATGCTGCGTGCATTTTGAAATCAGGGAGATCGATTGCCTGGCTAACCAGTTACGTGCCAGTGTATTGCGCAAGCGCACATGCCCGGCTTAAGACACAAAGGCTTTTAAAAAATCAGATAATTTCTTTTATATTTAATCATCCGGCCTTATCCTTCCTCATCATTACCAACAAGCTGCATTAAAGCCTATGCCGATTTACATGGACGTACATATTGTTCCGGGTGTTAAAGCCAAGGATGTTGCCGAGGCCCATAGGAAAGATATGCTTCACCAGGGAGAATACGAATGCAAGTGCATGACCTATTGGATAGACGAGCAGCGTGAGAATATTTTCTGCCTGATAGAGGCGCCGGACAAACAGGCCGTAGAAGAAATGCACAATAAAGCGCATGGCCTGATCCCTAACAAAATAATAGAGGTAAACAGCACGCTGGTTGAATCTTTTTTAGGCAGGATATATGATCCTTCAGAAGCGCAGATGTCTGATGACGGATTGAAGGTCTTTAAAGACTCTGCCTACCGGGTGCTGATGATAACAGATATTAACGATCCTGTTCTATTACAGCATAAGCTTGGCGCTGATAAAACAACCGAACTGCTGACAAAGATCAATACTGTGGTAAGAAAAAATGCTGCTGAATATGGAGGAAAAGAGGTGGAGCATGGAGGAACAGGATTTATTATTTCGTTTGGCCCCGCAGCAAAAGCAGTTTCGTGTGCGCTGGCCATCCAGAATGCATTGCCCGATGAGGACAAGAAGATGAGCGGATTTTCGATAGGCATTAATTCAGGAGAGCCTGTTGAAAAAAGCGACAAACTATTTGGTGATACCATTCAACTGGCGCGATACATTTGTACGATTGCAAAAGATTCACAGATATCGCTTGCCTCATCGGTTAAAGAACTCGTCTCGAAAGACTATCTCCAGAATGGCGGAAGTAAGTTCCTGACCTTGTCACCGCAGGACGAATCATTGCTGGAAGCATTATTTTATAAGCTCGATGAGAACTGGCAGGACCCTGAGTTTGACATCACCGATTATGGCCAGGCCATGACCATGAGCAAATCCCAATTATACAGGAAAACGATCTCTCTTACCGGGCTATCACCTAACTTACTGCTGAAAGAATTCAGGCTCGAAAAAGCGAAGGAGCTGCTGAAGAAAAAACGCTATAGTATTTCGCAGATCACTTTCGAATCAGGATTCACCAGTCCCTCTTATTTCACCAAATGCTTTAAGAAGAAATACGGACTGCTTCCGATGGCTTATCTCGACCTGCTTCATTAACCCCCTTACCCGCCTGGTTGAATTTTACCATTTATTGAACGATTTGTTCTATGGTGCTTGCTATTTATTGACCGATTTGTTATAGCATACCGGCATTAGCGGATGGTATCTTTGATCATCAATTAATCACTTAAAAAAAACTTCATGAAAAAGTTATTTATCCACTTCTGCCTTGTTGCAGTAATTATGGTCTTTGCAAATTTTGCATCCACAGCACAAACAAATCAAAATTCTAAAACAACAAATGCACACGAAATGAAAACTTATGTTATTGAAAGGGAAATTCCCGGCGCCGGTAAATTGAATGCAGCGGAGTTAAAAGGCGTCTCACAAACTTCCTGCGGGGTATTAAAAGAAATGGGACCAAAGATACAATGGCTGCACAGCTATGTTACGGGCAATAAGATATATTGTGTTTACAAAGCCGAAAGTGTTGAATTGGTTAAAGAGCATGCGAAGAAGGGAGGTTTTCCTGCGAATTCTATTTCTGAGGTGGCTAATGTAATAAGCCCGGCAACGGCGGAGCAATAGATTTATGGGTTTCACGCAGAGGCGCAAAGGAGGACGCAGAGACGCAAAGGGGGCGCAAGAGGCTTCGCCTTTTTTAGGTCCGAGAACTCGGATTTAAAAAAGGCGAAGCCTCTTTCCGCGTCTTTGCGTCTTCCTTTGCGCCTCTGCGTCTCCCTTTGCGTCTTTGCGTGAAACCCATTCGCTATTTGCACTGTTCTTGATCAAAACAAAAATGACTTCAGCGTCGCCTCCCTCCTATCACCCCAATCCTTTGCAGCATTATTCAGAAAACTGTAAAGGCCTTTTCGATCTACAGTGTTCCCATTTTGCGGAGGCACAATGCCGGAAGCGGGAACATCCATATCCAATACTCTTTTCGCCACCCAGGTGACGTTCTCGTGTGGCAAGGTAACCTGCAATATCATTCCAGGTAGCCCGGTAAAAGATTCAGGCCCGCCGGAAACAAGGATTTCATTTGAATAAAAAGCTACCACATATATGGAATCCATAATAAGGCCGTTGGCCCTGCGGCAGGAGTAGCCCGCTATTTCACGCACTTCATCGGTTATTTTCCAGCGGATATTACTGGCATTGTCTTTCAATAGAAATGTCTGTTCAAATACTTTTTTCTGGCTCACTTGGGAATCAACAGCCAGGTCAGTATACACGATATTATTCTGAGCTATCATTGGCAGGTCATTGAACATGCCCGTGGTAGCAACCGGCGGCTCAGGAACAAGCAAAGTTTTATTGTTGGCAAAGCTGAGTGTACTTTTCAGCACCTTAAACTGCGGATTATCCTTTTGATATTTATCAAAAGCTTCTTTTAAAAAAAGCTCATTGTTTGCAT
>JBAVMD010000704.1:0-2055 GCA_049689695.1 Chitinophagaceae bacterium
GACAGTGAGTCGTTGGGAAAATGCCGCTTCATCAGCAGGATTTCGGGACAGTGAGTTGATTCAATTTAGTTTATTTGATCACAGTTTTGCCAGCAACAACTGCTTAAAATTAAAACCTCCTTTATTCGCCTGTAACCTGATCACATGTATTCCCTTATCAAGCTCCAGCTTGCCGAGCGTTTGGGTTTGCCAGTCTGTGGGCCTGGCTGCTGCATTGATAGTTGCATTCTCAAACATGGGTTTGCCGTTAACGTGCACAGTTATCCTGCCGGTGTCGCTTGCGGCTGCTCCAACGATCTTACAATCAAATGTAGTCTTTTGATCAAGTGTAATAGTATACTGCAGCCACTCGCCATCCTCGATGTTGCCTACATAAAAACTTCCTGCATTGGCTGAATCGCGGTAGATGTCTACGCCATCGTTGCGGTACATGCGTCCCCTGTTGCCCGCGCTGTTGCGGCCTGTTGACACGCGGTAATTTCCGGTATCCTTATCATAATAAGCTATGCCATTTCTTCCGAGGTCGTAATCGGCGGCATTAATGGTCAACTGACTTGCACCCTTCTCCATCTTTGCAAATGGAATGGTGTGGGCGATGAAAGGTTGCCTGATCAGTGCATCTATCACATCCCTGCAAACAACATTGTAACGAATGTTAGTGTTAGATGCAAGTTCCATCAATCCGCTGAGCGCTTCGCTTTGGCTTGGTGCTGTGCTCTTTCCCCTGCCATTCCAATAGTCTACAACACGATTATAATTGGGGTTCGATTTTATTTCCAGAGGGTTGTTATTGCCAAGCTTTTTCAACGGCCACCAGCACCAGCCGATGTTGTTTGATTCAAACAACTGTACGGCATCTGCAAACCAGGTGTTAGAGTTTTCACCTGTTTCACCAACCCAGACCGGTGCATTGTTTTGCATACGCGCATCCAGCATGTGCTGGATAGATTTTGCATCATTATAATTCCAGTACTTGTGAAAGCTGATGACAGTGTTGTTATCCCAGAGCGGAAAAATTCCTTTGTAATTATTGCCCCAGCCATTGCCTTCAATAATAACAATGTGTTTTTTATCTACTGAGCGAATGGCCTCAGTGATCTTCACCATCAACGCACGCAATGGCTTGTTGCTTCCTTCTTTCAAACCATTCCTGTCGGCCGGATCTTCAAAGCCCCAGTTAGGCTCGTTGATGATATCGTAAGCCCCGATCCAGGGTTCATTTTTATATCGCTCCGCCAGTTTCTTCCACAGTGCAATTGTTTTTGCCTGGTTTGCTTCGCTTTGCCAGAGAGATGGCCTGGTAGAGTCACGGTCGGCAATGTTAAGATCATTTCCTTGTCCGCCCGGTGCAGCGTGCAGGTCGAGGATCAGGTACATTTGATTGGCCTTGCACCAGTTCAGCAAACTATCTGTTAGCTGAAAACCTTTTTCGATCCAGGTTTGTTTGGTAGAATCGGGTTCTTTATCAACGGGCAGCGTGTATAAATTGTAATGCATGGGAAGGCGCACGGAATTAAATCCCCATTTGCGCATGGAATCGATATCGGCCTTTGTAGTAAAGTTTTTCAGCCAGGCATCATAAAATTGTTGTGTTTGTTCAGGGCCTATGAGTTTTTCTATGCGGTTGCGGATGGAATATTGCGGGTTAGTGCCTTGCAGGCGCAGCATATATCCCTCCTGCAGCATCCAGCCACCGAGACCCATTCCTCTCAGAACAATGTTCTCGCCTTTTTCATTTACGATCTTCTGGCCGGAGGTTTTGAGAAAGCCTTGTGCGTTGGAAATGGAAACGCTTGTTAGCAAGAATGCAAAAAAAATAAGTTTCTTCATGTTGCTAAATTTTTTTACCGGAGAGAAGGTTTCACGCAAGGGCGCAAAGGAAGACGCAGAGGCGCAAAGGAACAGCCGGGAACGCGGATCATTAGGATCATTAGGATTTACGCGGTTAAGTTTAGTAAGCATCTTAATTGATAATTTTAAAATCTTCTTATGCCTTATGATGTTCACAAAAATTATCAGCGTAAATCCTAATGATCCTAATGATCCGCGTTCCCG
>JBAVMD010000705.1:0-5548 GCA_049689695.1 Chitinophagaceae bacterium
CTCTCCAAGTAAAGATCTAGAAGAAATGATAATGGTCGTTAAATACAGTTTTGAACCTTAAGCGAACAGCTATTCATCACACAAAAGATATTTTTCAATTTATTTTCTTTTTAATATGAAAAAAGCATTATCTTTTTTCTTCTTACGAAAAATCAACCGTCCCGCTTAGTTAAAGACCCCTGATAAAATACCTTATCGTCTTTGTTAGCATATAATATCAGCCCGGCTGATGCAGGCATGGCTTTTTTTATTGATAATACCATAACCAACATGCAAAACAACCCCTCTAACACGCGGGCAGCGGCCGATGAATTTTGCTTTAACTGTGGCGCTTCCAAAGTAAAAAAATCCGCTGTTGTAACTGTGGGATACAGGACCGGCGGTGGCAGCAGCTTTGTACAGGAAGGCCGCCCGCATTGCGACGACTGCGCCGCTGTGAGCGACTCCGTTTTCTACATCTGGGTAATTATAGGGCTGGCCATTGGCGCAGTGCTGATGGCAGGCTACCTTTATGATTCAATAAAGTACGCGTAAACGAACGCTCTTTCAAATTAGAAACCTGCACCAAAACAACTCACAAGAATGGCAACGAAAATAAAGCCCTACCCCGAGACGCTTAATACAATGATTACCCTATACAGCTTTAACGATGCTTCCGTTTCACTGCTTGACGGCTCTTTAAAGATGGGACAGGCTAAATGCCTTGCCGTGCTGGACCAGCTTGCAGAGATCGGCATACTTGGTGGTACTGACCGGTTCAACAGGGAGATTCTGGTACGTAAAGACGAGGCAAATTCAATCCTTCAAAAGCATGGTGTATTCTTCGACGGCGTTAAATACTTTGAGGGTATTTACCAGTACCAGAAAAAGATCAACGCTCTTTTCCCGGAAGCCATCCAGCCCGTAGAAGTTGTGATCAAATCAAAGAAAGATCCGATTACTGCCGGTGCAGAAAAGGAAAAGAACCTCAAATCGAAAAAGAAAACGCTGGGTATAGTAAAGGTCCTTCTTGCCGTAGATGTTGTTCTTGGATTGGTTATATTATACATGGAAGCCACGTAGGTGGAGGGACTGCCAGAATGTACGTATATCATGGAGATACTCTGTATCTTACCTGTATCTTACCTCGTCCAATGCTCCTGGTTGTAATCTTTGTCATATTGGCATCTTGAACATACTGCCCCGAGCACTACCAGACATTCCTGGGACAACTATCGCCGTAAGTATTTCCTATCAGGAACCCTATCATCAACTCATGCGTGCCCCGGCTATAGGTTTGCAGTCCTGAAGTGGTCAGCTCATAGGCATAGCCAACATTGAAGATGTTATTTACATTGAAGCCGGCCATTGCAGCCCATCCGCCTAATTGGTCCTTCAACCGGTACGACCCGCCGATCCAGCCCAGATCACGGTATTGAAGCTTCACATTCAATTCAGGCTGTACGGGCAGAGGAGCAATGTATTTTGCCATGATGGATGGAATAATGTTGAGATCATCGCTCAGCAAAAACCTATATCCGGCAGTAATAAAAAAATGCGGCTTATAATAATCGCCCTGCTGTTCATTCGCTGCAAAAGATACTTTGCCCGGGACCAGGTTCAGCACAGAAGCTCCCAGGAAATAATCTGCCGAGTATAGCCAGATGCCTGCGCCAAGCTCAGGATTTAATTTCCTGATCAGCCCATTGTTCACGCCAACGGCAGGATCGTTCGGGTCGAGCGCCGCCCAGTTGATCTTGTCAGCATCCAGGCTGATAGAAGAGATGCCTGCCTGGAAGCCGGCTGATATGCTGGTTTGCGGACTGATACCAATATGATACGCATAAGACAGAGAAGCTGTAGTGCGGCTGAGAAAACCTGCGCGGTCTCTCAGGATTACTGCGCCTATGCCATGATGCGGAGCAGCGGATGTATAATTCTCCCAATATGCATTTCCTCTCGGGTTTTCACCATCCATGCTGTAAGAAGTTGCTGTGGTACGGTAATCCGATTTGCCCAATGGCATATGAAAAGTGAGATAAGTAGTTTGCGGCGCGCCTTCTATGCCCTGCCATTGACTTCTATGGCTGAGCTTTATATCGGTATAATTCTCGATGCCGCTAATTGCAGGGTTAAGTACATAGTTGTTGAGAATGTACTGCGAATAGTGCGGCTTCTGCTGCGCAGCCAACACAACCGGCAGTACAAGCATAAGCAGCATACAATATTTTTTCATAAACATTATTTTATGATCGTCACATAACCAGTGAATGCTTTCAACGGCAAGCCGGGTTCAATAATGTAATAGTAGGTGCCAAAGGGCAATGGCTGTCCATTCATCTTCCCATCCCACGGCTGTGCATAGCCGGTAGATTCAAATACCCTTTGTCCGTACCGGTTGAAAATTCTCACCCTACAGCCTGGATATTTATCGAGGTGCAGAATGGTCCACTTATCGTTTACGCCATCATTGTTTGGGGTAAAAATGTTTGGAATGAGCGGCACAAGCACTTCTTTATTCACCCTGATCTTTACGCTATCGCTTGCCGTGCATTTTCCTTTTCCTGTTACCGTTAGCGTGTAGGTAATATCATTGTCCGGACTGGCAACCGGGTTCTTTATAAATGCATTATTAAGAAAAGATGGCGGTTGCCAGGCGTAGAGTGAATCATTACCTGTAACAAAAGGCTGGAGTTTGATTTGCTGACCGGTAAATATTTCAACATCAGGCCCGGCATCTACCGCCAGCGTGTTTATAGTAATGGTTTGATAAGCCGTGTCGGATACGCACCCTTTTACGCTTGTTACATAAAGGCTCACTCTGTACGTGCCGGGTAAGCGGTAAGTATGCAGTGGATGCTGAAGCGATGAAGAATCCCCATCTCCGAAATGCCATTTCCAGGAAGCTGCTGCGGATGAATCGTGAAAAGCGATCAGCCTGTTTGCGCAAAGCGTATCTGAGAAACTAAATGAAGGCTTGAAATGATAAAGCTCACAGCTTAATACAATGGTAGTATCGTGGTAAAGGCTCCAGAGCCCGCGGTTGTCCTGCGCCCTTACATAAAGTATCGTGGTATCGTTGGGGACATTCGGCAGTGGAATAGAAACAGTATCGTCCACAATAAAACCGGGTGTTAAGGGCACGGGTATGCCATTGCCTATGCCGGGATCTACATCAAAGAAAGCTTCAATTTTATTTACGGTCAGCGGCTGGTAATTGCCCGGCGCCTTAATAAAAGGAAAAACATGATAAAGGCCCCACTTGCCTGTATTATCCCTGGCCCTGATGAATAGCTGGTGCGAACCATCAGCGAGTGAAGCGGTATTGAATGTAAGCGCAGTATCTTTTATTGAAGCTGGTGAAAAACTCAATGGAGTTCCATTGCCTGGTCCAGGATCGGCATCAAAAAAATACTCCACCCGCTCCACCAGTATGGGTTGCGCATTGATGCCTTTGAAAACAGGATACACATGATACAATCCCCACTGGTTATCGCTGTCCTGCGCCCTGATGAACAACTGGTGCAGGCCAAAGCTGAGTGAACTCATATTAAAATTGATCACCACATCAACCTGTGCACCCGGTGTTACCGGGATGATCGTTCCATTTCCAGGCCCGGGATCGGTATCGAAAAAATATTCAATCGCTTTTACTGTCTGCGACCGTGATGCGGCGAAGGCACACAGCAGCAACAATAACATCAGTATGCTTTTATGATAGATGGGATAGCTCATTGAATGTTTATAGAAATGCTCTTGCTTATTGATTTGCTCTTACCTTAATGTGTACCTGCAATCCGCCGGTAGTTGTACCTACAGTTGGAACGTTGAGGTAAAAAATATTCGGCACAAATTCAGCGATGCCTGACAGTTCATACTTTTCATTGGGCAGCCCGCCGAATATGCCGCAATCCACTCCGCCCTGTCCGTAACCAATAGCAGGAGAGGAGCCTTTCAATTTAAATCTCGCATCCTGGCTGACGATGGAAGGATCGGAATTCAATACAAACACATCTGCATATACTGCATTGTTTATATTAATGCCCGGGGCGGAAAAGCTGGTATTGGCAACATTGTTTGTTGCGGCAGCGGCGTTAACGCTTCCATATCCGGGGGACTGAAAAACAATATTGTTTGTAAAGGTGCAGGCAGATGGATAAAACCCGGGGTTGCTGAGGTTGTGCATCACATTGTTTTTAAACAATACCTGCGCGGTATAATTGGTGAAATGCTCGTATGGCAACTGGAATCCGTAAACCACATCGTTCTCAAAAACATTATTTAAAAATGAAGTGCCGGTTGCTTCGCGGGAATTTAAGATGGTTGCGTTTCCAAAGCCGGAAGGAACTTTGATGTAGCATTGTTTTACGGTAATAAGATTCGACCTGAAGGAATGGAATATCCATCCGCCGCTGCCCGGGTTTACAAGACAGCGGGAAATAGTGATGTTGGAGGTATTGAGGAAGGCAACACGCGTTCCCCCGCCGTTCTGCCCCGTTATTGAAACGCCGGTAACATAGCTGCCGTTGGATGCAGTATCGAAATTAATAGCAGATACCACGGATTCCGAGGGCGTGGCCTGGCGTGTAGGATCGGGATTGTGATTGAGAAAATACCCCGGCCCGATGATGGTCACCCTTTTTTTGATATTAACGATCCCGTACGTAAAAGGCCCCGGCTGCAACAGGATGAGCGTACCATCTGCAACACTGTCTACTGCCCCCTGCAATGTTTTATAATCCGCTACTACGCCCGGTGTATTGTTTACAACCACCTGGTTTTGGGCAAAGGCAGTTTGCAATGCAGCAATGAAGATGATAAGGGCAAAAGCGGTTTTGCCCGGGATGTTCCTGGTCATGTTGGAAGATTATCAGTTCAAAAAAATATGATACCGGAGTGTATAGGAGCAGGTTCGTAAGCTGTTGCCGGCATAAAATTGAACATATTCCCACCGCAGCGCAATACTTAATTTGTAGTATTGATGGGGACGGGGGGATTGATTAATTTAGTGAGTGGTCAGGGGTCAGTAGGTCATTGGGTCATTGGTTGTTTTTATTCAGATACATTCCTATAACCGATTTTGCATGTATTGCCGGCGCTTTATTGTCTTTTTGTTTGCTGTGTCGTTAGCGATGACGGGCAGCTCGCAAACGCAATTGATTGAACGATTGCGGGCCAATATTGATGGCTCGCAGGATGCGCAGGGCAAGCTCAATGCTACACTGGCTTTTTGCGAAGCATGGGAATCGTATAGCCCGGATACGCTGCGCAGATATGCCGCACTCGCAAAGCAACTGGCCAATGGGCAGAAGAACGAACGAGCTTCCATATTGGCCGATTACTACCAGGCCGCCTGGCTTTTCCAGGCAAACAAGCTGGATTCTGCACTCAACCTGATTGATGCTGTGATCGCGAAATATTCCTCATCCTATCCGTATGATGAGATGTACCTGAAGCTGTACGGATTGCGCGGCAATGTGCTTACACGTACAGCGAGGATGAATGAGCTGATGGCCCACAATCTCTCCCTGCTCAAGCTTACCGAGCAGCAGAATGATACGCTCGGCAG
>JBAVMD010000706.1:0-5706 GCA_049689695.1 Chitinophagaceae bacterium
TAAAAAATCCTAACCAATCCTAATGATCCGCGTTCCCTCGTTTTCCCCGACAGCGGCTCACAAACCTCCAACCAATTCTTCCTTCAACGCCCTTACCGCTTCCTCCAGCACAGAATAATTTGAATAAGATTCGGAGCTGTTTGCAAATGCCGGGTGCCGGTATTGCATTTTGCTTTCCACTTTTGTTCTGAGCGAAGAATGAAATTCCCATGCGCCGGTTTGCTGAGCAAGCTCCCGTATGTTTTCTTTGCGAACACCGGAACCAGGCATAATGATGATGCGTTCATCCGCCTTCTTTACCAGTTCCGCTATCAATGCCGCGCCGTCCGGTGCTGCAGGTTGCTGCCCGGAAGTGAGAATGCGCGTGCAGCCGATCTCAATCAATTGTTCCAACGCTTCGAAAGGATCGCGGCAGCGGTCAAATGCTCGGTGAAAGGTTACTTCCATTGGGTAAGCCAGCGCTACTAATTTTTTTGTACGGATTGTGTCGACGCTTCCATCGGGATTTAATAAACCAATGACAACGCCATCACAACCTAATTCCCTGCACATTTTAATATCGTGCAACATCACTTCAAATTCATCGCTGCTGTAAAAAAAATCGCCGCCTCTCGGGCGTATGATGGGAAAAAGATCAACCGCGAGTTTCTCCCGGCACCATCTTATACAGCCATAGCTTTGTGTAGTGCCGCCTTCTGATAAATTATCGCAGAGCTCAATACGGTCTGCTCCGCCTCTGACTGCTGCGGAAGAAGAAATAAAGTCTGAGGTAGCTATTTCGATTTTGTAGTTTGTCATTGGGCGCATTTATATCATTAGAGGGTTTCACGCAAAGACGCAAAGGAAGACGCAGAGGCGCGAAGAAAGCATCGTTCACCGCAACTCTTTGCTGTCTTTGCGTCTTACTTTGCGGCTTTGCGTGAAACTCTTATATCATATTTTTTGCTTCATAAACTTTACTGCCCGCAGCAGTTTGCACGCAATAAGAAAATCCTTTCTGAATGGCATAGCCGCCAAATTGCCCTTTTTTGTTCAAGGCAATAAAACCAACCTGCAGGTCTTTTATTTTCCCCTTTTTTAATCTTACCATCCGCTCAACAGCTTTTTTACATGCAAGCTCAGGGCTCATTCCCTGACGCATCAATTCCACTACCGTATGCGATCCGCAAATGCGCACCACTTCCTCACCTACACCAGTAGCCGTAGCTGCGCCAACTTCGTTGTCTACAAATAATCCTGCACCAATAATCGGCGAATCACCTACCCTGCCGTGCATTTTAAAGGCCATGCCGCTGGTAGTGCAGGCGCCGCTTACATTTCCGGTTGCGTCCATAGCTATCATGCCGATGGTATCGTGATTGTTTATCTGGCCGGGACCGGAAGGATTATTGCCGGATGGATTTTTTTCCTTCAGTAATTTATCGATGATGGTAGGATCGTATTTGGAAGTCTTCAACCATTCCTTCCATACTCTTTCACTCTCAGGCGTAAGCAGGTTTTCTTTTTTAAAGCCATTGGCCAATGCAAATTGAAAAGCGCCTTCACCCACCAGCTGCACATGCGGCGTTTTTTCCATCACCAGTCTTGCCACGGCAATCGGGTGCAGGATGTGCTCCAGGCACATTACGCTGCCGCAATTACCGGCTTCGTCCATTATGCATGCATCTAAGGTAACTCTGCCATCACGGTCAGGCAGCCCGCCATAACCAACGCTCATGTCAGCGGGATCAGCTTCAGGTATCTTTACGCCAGCTTCTACTGCATCCAGTGCGCGGCCGCCCTTGCCTAATATTTCCCAGGCTGCTGCATTGGCTTTAACATTGGGCGCCCAGGTGGAGATCACTACAGGTTTGCCTGTTACAGTTTGAAAGGGCGCATCGTTATCTATATTCTTTCCAATTACAATTCCTAAGGAGCTTAAAAGCGACGAGTGCAAAAACTTGCGGCGGCTAGACATGATATGTTTATGATTTATTGTTTATAGTAGAGTAAGATTTCACGCAAAGACGCAAAGAAAGACGCGAAGGCGCAAGAGGCTTCGCCTTTTTTTAATCACTGATTACCTGACATGCAAAAGGCGAAGCCTCCCTTCGCGTCTTTGCGTCCTTCTTTGCGTCTTTGCGTGAAACCTTTTTTCTATGATGAAAAAAATCATTGAGCTTTATTTCTTTCCATAAATTTTTCCAGGTTCTTCCTCGCATTTTTCCTGATCTTCGATTTCATAAAACCACTCCACCCAAGCAATATACCCGGTGTTCCAAGCGCCTGCCTGCTCCATTTCCAGATATCGAATTGATCTGTATGCTCCGTGATCTTACCGTCCTGTATGCGCATGTGCGCCTTGATGCTGTTCACAACTTTCCTTCCTGTTTTAGAAAAAGTGTAAGCAGCTGTCCAGTTACACGTAGCATACTCTTCATCCAATAACTTAATGTTGGAGAACTGCAGTGAAAAGTCCTTTGCATTTTTGCAAAGCATTTCCCACATGGCTCCTACCGCATCTCCTTCGAGCACACCAAAGACCGCATCATTAAAAACGGGATCTTCGCTGTAGCAATCCTGCATGGTTTTATAATCGAGCTGCTGAAAAGCAGTATAAAATCGTTGAATGAGCTGTTCGTTCTGGTGCATAACTTTGAATGAAACAGAAAGCTATTATTAAATTTAAAGCCAGAAATCAAAAACATGAGAAAAATTATCATCCCGCTGCTGCTGCTCTTTGTTTTGCCCGCTGTTGCGCAGAATTCGCAGGACTCTTCGTGGATCCGCGATAATTATTATAAGATCGAGCGATTGATCCCCATGCGTGATGGCGTGAAGCTATTTACTTCTATTTACATCCCGAAAGATACTTTAGAGAAACATCCCATCCTTTTAAGACGAACTCCTTATTCCTGCGCGCCTTATGGCGAAGACAATTGGGAAGGCTTCTGGAATAGCCATCACCGTTATTATATGCGTGAAGGATATATCATGGTAAAGCAAGACGTGCGGGGCCGCTGGATGAGCGAAGGCGATTTTACAGACGTGCGGCCGTTCAACCCTAATAAAACCGGCAACGAAATTGACGAAGCAAGCGATACTTATGATGCCATTGAATGGCTGGTGAAAAATCTTCCGGCCAATAACGGCCGTGTAGGCGTTTTTGGAATTTCGTATCCCGGCTTTTACAGCACCATGGCTGCTTTAAGCGGACATCCTGCACTGAAAGCCGTGAGCCCGCAGGCGCCGGTGACCGATTGGTTCATTGGAGATGATTTTCATCACAACGGCGCGTTTTTCCAGATGGACGGCTTTGCATTTTATACATCGTTCGGAAAGCCGCGCCCCAAGCCCACCACCGTTGGGACCACTGGCTTTACTTACCCAAGCCTCGATAATTACAAGTTTTACCTGGAGGCAGGCACGCTGAAAAAGCTGGGGGATTACATGGGCGACAGCATTCGCTTCTGGAAAGATCTTTATGCGCATCCAAACTACGACGAATGGTGGAAGGCAAGGAACACCCGCAATTTCGTGAACCATATACCAAATGGAACAGCCACGCTTGTAGTAGGCGGCTTGTTCGATGCGGAAGACTGTTTCGGCGCCTGGGAAACATACAAGTCCATTGAGCAAAAGGCTAAGAATAACAACCGCATAGTAATGGGGCCCTGGTATCATGGGCAATGGTCGGCCAGGGATGGTTCGCAACTGGGCAACGTGAAATTCATGTCTAACACTTCTGAATGGTATCAGAATACTGTGGAATTACCTTTCTTCAATTATCATCTCAAGGGTAAGGGCGAGCTGTCAAAATTATCCGAGGCCACTATTTTCTTCACAGGTGAGAATCAATGGAAGCAACTGGCGTCGTGGCCGCCGGCAGGCTCCGCGCAAAAAATGATGTACCTGCAGGCAGACGGCAAATTGGGCTGGGATAAACCTTCAGGAAACGCAAGCTTCAGCGAATATACCAGTGACCCGGCTCATCCTGTTCCTTACACTGAAGATGTTCATTTCAGTCGCACAGTAGGCTACATGACCGATGACCAGCGTTTTGCCGGCAGGCGCCCGGATGTACTGGTATTTCAAACCGGTGTATTGACGGAGGATATTACTCTTGCCGGTCAATTGACTGCAGACCTTAAAGTGAGCATTACGGGAACGGATGCAGATTTTGTGGTGAAGCTGATAGATGTATTCCCTGATAATTTTGTATACCCAACAGATCAGCAGGCCGTGGGCAGGCAGGGCGGTGGCTCTTATCCCATGAATGGTTACCAGATGCTGGTTCGCGGTGAAGTGATGCGGGGAAAATTCCGCAATAGTTTTGAAAAGCCCGAAGCATTTGTTCCCAACAAAATTGCTACCGTGAAATTTGCGCTGCCGGATGTTGCGCATACTTTCAAGAAAGGTCACCGTATCATGGTGCAGGTACAAAGTTCGTGGTTCCCGCTGGTTGACCGTAATCCTCAGCAATTCCTCAATATTTATGAAGCGAAGGAGATTGATTTTAAGAAAGCTAATATCAGGATCTATCATGATGGGAGCAACAGCTCGGGTGTTGTGTTGCCGGTGGTGGGGAATTAGCTGTGAGCTTTGAGCCACGAGCTGTGAGCTATGAGCAATAACGCTTTTTTTGCTCGCAGCTCGCAGCTTGCAGCTCATAGCTCAAAGCTTCTTCCGTATATAAATCCTCACACTCAACTTGTTGTAAATTAACCGAGTAATCTTTTAAGATATCCGGATAAAAGTGAAAAAATTGCGCAGGGCTTTTTAGTTTGCGGGGAGTAAAACCTTGTTTATATGAAAATGACTGACATTAGAATATACAATACACTCAGAAGAAGAATAGGCGACAGAGAGGCAAATGAGCTGATAGGTTTTGTAAAAACGGAAATCAGAGATGCATTTACGGAACAAAAACGAACCTTTATGCAGACCTTTTTGATAAAGCAGGACAAAATGGAAGTAATCGCTTATATAAAGGAAGTGGATATGAATATGAGAAACTCCCTGAAAGACGTTCATTTAGATATGATGAACTCTTTGAAGGATGTTCACTTACACATGATGACTGCCTTGACAGAAGTTCATATCAGCACAATGACTGCCATCAAAGAAACAAAGATTGAGATGATGGCTGCTGTTAATGACACCAAAGTTGAGATGATGACTGCCATTAAGGAAACGAAGATTGAGATGATGACTGCCGTTAACGAAACCAGGGTAGAAATGATGGCCGGCATTAATGACGTCAAAGTCGAAATGATGACCGGAATTAATAATACCAGGGTAGAAATGATGGCGGCCATTAACGAGACCAAGATTGAAATGCATGAAACCAAGGTAGAGTTGGTGAACATCATGAAAGAAGATAAAGTCAATATCCTGAACATCATGAAAGAGGACAAAGTCAGGCTCATAAGAACCATTTATCTGGTAGGCATGGGGCAATTCCTTGCCATTGTAGCTTCTATCCTTGCCATAGTAATGTTCATGCTAAAAAACTAACGGTTGAAAAGCTGTGATAAAAAAAATGCCGGGGTCGCTTGATTCCCGGCCTTTTTTGATTAAATTGGCATGAGTTCTTTTAACCATATTGTTCACTAAATTTTACTGCTATGGAGCAATCAACGGTTTCCATTGAACAGTTTCAGGACGAATTACAGTCCTGGAAGCGTGAACTCTCTTCAACCAAAGAAGAGATCAAGTCCTTCGAAC
>JBAVMD010000707.1:0-12593 GCA_049689695.1 Chitinophagaceae bacterium
ATCTTGACAAGTCCTGGCACTCGTCGATAAACAAAAAATCGTATTTGTGAATGGGCGATAGCTTTTTTATATAAGGCAGATAGAGCATGTCTGAAAAATCAATTTCGAGCAAGGCATCGGAAATCTGATTTCCCTTTTCTATTATCTTTTCATTGATCTTATAATAAACTTTAGTTTCTGCATCGAAAGTGGATTGTTCAGTTTTTTTCTCATTCAGAATATTGTAATGAGTAATAAGTTCTTTTACGGCAGTAAGATCAGATTTGGTTAATGTTAACCTGAATTTACCTGAAAGATCAATAAGAATGTGTTTAAAGGAATTTCGGAAATTTCTAAGCAATGATTCTTCGAAACGATTTGCAGCCCTCGCTTTTATTTTGTTGATCTCAAGCAATTCTTCTATTTCTTCATCAAATACGCCCTGACGTAAACCTGCCTCGATGATCTTATCGTATTTTTTTATATCCAGCTTATAAGTATTTGCGGTATTGGTTTTTAAAATATCAAAGCCTAATGCATGAATGGTCTTAACATGAACCCGCTGTTTGCCCTTAATGGCAAATCTCTTCCTTATTTCGTTGGCAATACTGTTGTTAAATGCACAAAACATTACCAGGCTATCGCCATTTATATGATCGGCGCAATCTATAATCGTAGTTGTTTTGCCTGAACCCGCAACAGCGTCGATAATCCCATGCTTTTCCCCATATTTGATAAAGTCGAAAATCTTCAACTGTTCCTGGGTATGTGGCTTAGAATAAATTGCGGCAGACATGTGCGTACAGGCTGTTGTTTTGCGTTTGAATTTTTAAAATACTTATCAACCAGTTCTTTGCATTGCCCTTATTAGCCTTTCATTTCTTCTGTCGGCCCTTGCATTTTGAAGCGATAATACTGCCCAGATGGCTGCGGGAAGCCAACCGATAAGCGTTACCTGTAACACAAGGCACAGAAAGCCGGAGAATATCTTTCCTCTTAGCAGGAAAGAAAGCCAGGGAAGTAGGATAGCGAGAAGGGTCATAATAAGATATTTAACGTCTGCAAAAGAACGAAGTATTTAGCTCATTTATTACGGCGTTTCTATCCTGTCATCCGTTTTTTGCGGTCAGGACTATAATTGTGCGCCGCAATTCATATATTTAATAAATATAATCTGACCTATCCACTGAACTTCACGTGCTTCTTTGTTTCCCGCATCCAGCCTTGTCCGACTAATTAGTCCCATAAACTGCCGCTTATGTTTCGTTACAAATCTTTTTTTCTGCTTGCACTCACAGCACTTTCTATTGCACTGATATCAATGTCGCTTAAAAAAACTTCGGGCAGGTCAAAAGCGGTGGAAGGGATTGTCTTGCTGTACAATGCAGACATACAACGTTTCGATTCTTTATTGCAGCAGTATCCAAAATATTACAACGACAGCAGCTATGAGCTTCGCAGGTTTAAGTTTCGCGAACTGACATTCCAGTTGAAAAGAATCGAGGGACTGTTTACTTATTTTCATCCCGACCTCGCGTATCAGACCTTACTAAAAACACCACAGTTCGAGGCAAGGGATTTTGGTCCACCGTTCCCGGATAATTGGTTGATCATTGGCCCTTTTGGAATAGATCCTGACAGTGTACTTAAAAAAACTACTAAGGCTGACAGTGCGTTCACCAGGAAATTTATTGAACGCGCTGTAAATAATTTCAGCAGGTTGCTTCGCGAAACAGATATTGCAGGCGACATAGCTGCCATGACCGATGCAGATGTGTTTGAAGCGCTTCGCCTTCAGATGGTGCGCATAAGCACTATCGGGCTGGCAAATGGAGATTTTGTAGTTGAAGAAGCTGGCCTTGCTTCATTTCGCGGGCAGTTTTCCGCATGGGCTGATATGATGCGATTGGTGACGCTGCAGCTGCCCCATGATCAAACACAATTGAAAAATACAATTCTGCAAAAATTAGATAAAGGCGAAAGGCTGTTACAAAACCAGGAAGATCTTCATGCATTCGACCGTATGAATTTCCTCACCGTGTACCTGATGCCGCTTTCGCGGATGTTGAAAAAGACGGCTGTTTTGCTGAAGGTGGATGCTAAAACAAAGTTTTCGGCTTTGTATGCTGAAATGGAAACAGTGTATGATGCCGGCGTTTTTAATGCGGATTTCTTTGCTCCCGGCGAAGATGCCCGGCTCACAGATGCAAAAGCAGCGCTTGGAAAATTTTTGTTTTTCGATCCGATCTTATCCGCCAATAATCAACGCGCCTGCGCTTCCTGCCATAAACCAGAGCTGGCATTTACAGATGGAAATGTAAGGAGCCTGAACTTTGAAAGAGGCGATCTTCCGAGAAATGCGCCTACAGTGATCAATGCTGCTTTTCAGAAAGCGCAGTTCTGGGACCTGCGGTCCGGCTCACTCGAAGATCAATTGGATTCGGTTATAAATAGTCCTGATGAAATGCACAGCAATTTCAACGAAGTGATCCGGACCATTAATTCAAGCGATGAGTATAAGCAAATGTTTTATGCAGCATTCCCTGAATCCAAAAAAAACGGTATTCAACGTAAGCATGTAAAGATTGCCATTGCCAGTTATGAAAGAACGCTTACAGGGCTGAACAGCCGCTTTGATCAATATGTGCGGGGCGATAAATCAAAACTTACCGAATCCGAGATTTCTGGGTTCAATGTATATATGGGCAAAGCGAAATGCGGGTCCTGCCATTACGCACCACTTTTTGCAGGCGCTCTTCCGCCTTATTTTGAATTTACCGATCACCGTTCTATAGGTGTACCGCTGGAAGATTCCATGAAAGTTTACAAGATTGATGCTGACACCGGCGCCTCAAAAGTGTTCAAAAATCCATTTACACATTTTTCTTTCAAGGTTCCTACTGTGCGCAATGTTGAATTGACTGCGCCATACATGCACAACGGTGTTTTTAAAACGCTTGAGCAGGTTGTAGATTTTTATGAAGATGCAGGAGGCGTAAAATTTACAAAAGATATGCGACCGGGAATGAAAGGCCTGCCTTTCTTCATGATCATACCTGAAAAACTGAACCTTACCAATAAAGAAAAAGCAGACCTGGTTGCTTTTATGAAAGCGCTTACCGATACCAGTTCTGCCAGGAATATTCCCACACGCCTGCCTGAACTTAAAGGCCCCTACGCATACATGAATAAACGAACTATAGGAGGAACCTATTAGAGAAGGGACAAGGCACAAGAAGCAAGGCACAAGGGGCTGCGTTCAACCCTTGTGCCTTGCTTCTTGTACCTTGTTCCTTGCGCCCCGCGCCTTTAGCGGTTTGACTCACTTAACCAATGAAATTGTTTTTCCGCCAATTGAAAATGCCTTGGGCTTTTCTTAAGCACGAAAGAAATGGAATCCGCTTTGCGATGTCCCCAAAATCGGATGGTGTTTGCATCTTCAATGCGGTATTGCAGTGCAATAGCAGGAATGCTATCCGCAAATCTTCTTAAAAAATTAAGTGTTCGTTTTACAGTATCTGCTTTGTAGCTAAAATAAGCGCGGTTGTAAACTCTTCTGAAAGTAGTATCTGAAGTGCTTATGCTTCCGCGGCGGCCATTATCGAAAATAACATCGCGCCAGCGAAGAGAGTCGGTAAGTAAGGGAGCGATCGTATCATTGTTCACCGCATAATGTGTAACCTCGTATACGCCCGCTTCGAAAGGCATATTTTGTGCTGAGTTTTTATCCTGCTTATACCAGTCTATAGACTCCCATAGAACGCTTCCGACAGCCACACCGATAAATAATAATTTCAATCCAACTCTTGTCCATTTAGTCCATTTTTTTTCAAATGGAAAATGATAAACCGAGCATGCATTTGCCGGCCTGTTAAAAACAAAAAAGCAAAGGATGCGGTCCATTTCAACGGCGAGCAGAAAAAGACAGGCAATCACCATTTGCAGCGAATATATTTTCACGGGAATATCGTAGCTCAGGTTCATTGCTGCCACATTCATAAATACGCCCGTTGCCACCAGCGCTCCTAATGTAGCTGTGCGGCGGTACAGTAATAACAACCCGGCTACCACTTCCATTAATCCAGAAAAAACCTGGTAAGGCGTTGAATATCCAATGAACATCCAGGAGAGCCGCATAGGAAGAAAATCGCCGAGAGGAGTAGCAAGTTCGCTGTAATTAGGAAATGGCATTTGCAGCGCAAACAATTTTATGATGCCATAAGAGAAAAGAACAAGCGCCACGTAATAGCGCGTGAAAAGGCAGAGCCAGTAGTTGAGCTTAGTGTACTCTTTTTTATTTCGTTGAATAACAGACCACACGATCATGCCAACGAAAGAAATGGACAATAAAAGCCATAACTGCGCCCAGCCATAGGATGTATCCCCGCTGCCGCCCAAAGGCACCAATACATCTTTTACATGAAAGAACCATTGGTTTGTTTTATTCACCAGCCAGTCAACGGCAGTATAATATGGTTGTGTAATTACACTAACACCCGGTACGGCACGGTCGAGCCATGTCCATGGTTGCATGAAAAGAACAAGGTAAATAAAGAAGAATCGAAACAGCAGTCTTCGCCACAGCGGCCAATGGGGTTGCATAGCAGTTGATTTTTGGTCAGTAAATATAATCCCCATTTTCGGGAATAGGATGCCTCCGGTTGTTTCCTAAAATTTGCATTCAACAAAACAATTTGTAAATCAATTAAAAAGCTCAGCCATGAAGACAATTCTTTTTGCCGTTATTGCGATAACGCTGTTTTCCTCAACCGCAAAAGACAAACTTACGGGGAGATGGGAAAGTATTTCTGCCACAGGAAATGTAACCGGGGTGGTATTTAAAGAAGACAACACGTTTGAAGGTTACATCAACAAAAAACCTTTTGTGAGCGGCTTTTACACGTTAAGAGACAGCACATTTACTATGGAAGACAATGGCTGCATGAGCCTTGTGGGCACTTATAAATTGTTGTTCTTCAACAATGATGATTCGCTTAGGCTGGAATTGATAGAAGACCCTTGTACAGGAAGGGGCCAAGGCACCAATGGGCGTGTATTCGGGCGTGTTAAATAAGTGATTATGAAATACAGGATTAAATCATAGCCATGAAAAAATATCTCACTATGCTGTTTGGGGGCATGTTGTTTATCCTCATGCAATCATCGTTCACCAATTCCGGTACAGGGCCTGCCAGTAAAGCTGAGCTGGGAAAACTGCTGTTCTTCGATCCTATTCTTTCAAAAGACAGCACCATCAGTTGCTCCAGTTGCCATTTGCCTGCGTTTGCATTTGCAGATACTGCTGTAACAAGCACGGGAGTAAAGGGTGCAAAAGGTACCCGCAATACACCTTCTGCAATGAATGTTCTATTGCAGCGTACTTTTTTCTGGGATGGCAGAGCCGCAACACTTGAAGAGCAGGCGCTGAAGCCGATTGAGAATCCCGTTGAAATGAATTTGCCCCTGGATACAGCCTTGCATAGGCTACAGCAAAGCAAAACCTACAGTGATTATTTCACAAAGATTTTCAACAATAAGCCCACGCGTGAAAACCTGGGAGCAGCCATTGCGGCTTTTGAGCGAACGCTGGAAACGAGCGACAGCCCTTTTGATGAATGGAAATTTTTGGATAAGCCGCATGCTGTAAGCGAAGCGGTAAAAAGAGGCTTCAACATTTTCAATACAAAAGGAAAATGCATTCAATGTCATTTCGGCTCTAACCTCGCGTCGAACGAGTTCAGGAATATCGGCTTGTTCAATGGAAAGGAACACAACGACAGCGGGCGCGCCACGATTACGGGAAACAAAGCAGACCTGGGTAAGTTCAAGATCGGGCCTTTGCGCAATGTTGCCGTTACTGCACCTTACATGCACAACGGAATGTTCAAAACGCTTGAAGAGGTTATCGAATTTTATAACGATACGGAGAAGTTTGTTAAGTCACCAATTAACCGCGATAGCTTGCTGGCACAACCGCTTGGGTTGACTAATGAAGAAAAGAGTGACCTGCTGGCTTTTTTAGAAGCGTTGACGGATAAGCAATTTGCGAAGAAGAAATGATACGAATTTGAAGGCACGAATTTCACGAATTGATTCATAAAGGTATAAAGATGAGGCTGCCTCTCCCTGAATTGCTCCTGGTATTTTGAGGAAATCGACTCAGTTGCCGAACAGCTGCTGGGGCACATTTTTTTCAGAGGAATACCGCATGAGCCTCGCTGAATACAAAAGAAAACCACCAACCCCCGGCAAACCTGAGCCTAAGGACAGGCAAACACGAAAGAAAAGCACATCGCAACACTGGGTCAGCAACCGCAGTTCCACCGCAAAACGCAAACCGGAAAAGAAAGAAGTAATAATAGAAGAAAAGAAAAAAGCGATCATTCCTCCAACTGAGCATCCAAAAGATTATGATGAGTTGGTAGCGGAAGTGCTCGCAAAGTTTAAACGTCAGAAGCGGACCCCGATGCCTGAGAAAATTGAGCCCATGCTCGCAACGCTGGTAAATGAACCCTTCGATGATCCTGAATGGATCTATGAAGTGAAATGGGATGGCTACCGGGCGCTCGCTTATCTTAACAAAGGAAAAGTAGAACTGAAATCGCGCAACAATAATTCATTCAACCAAAAATTCTATCCCGTTCATGCTGCTTTGAAAGAATGGCCCATCAAAGCTGTTGTAGATGGCGAGATCGTTGTGGTAGATGAAAAAGGCATTTCCGCTTTCAGCAAGCTGGAAGAATGGAAAACGGTAACCGACGGCCAGCTTGAATTTTATGTGTTCGATATTCTCTGGCTGAATGGTATTAACCTGATGGACCTACCATTGATAGAGCGAAGACTGATCCTGCAGCGCCTTGTTCCTGAAAACGATATCATCCGCTTCAGCGAAAACTTTGCTACCAGTGGAACGGAATTCTTTACATCTGCAGAAAAATTAGGCATCGAAGGCATTCTGGCAAAAAAAGCAGATAGTGTTTACCAGCCCGCCGCGCGCAGCAGGGAATGGCTGAAGATCAAAACATCTCAACGCCATGAAGCGGTGATCGCAGGATATACAAAGAATGAAGGAAGCGATAAGCTTTTCAGCGCATTGATATTGGGCGTGTACGATGAAGAAAACGTTTTGCATTTTATCGGGCAGGCTGGTACAGGATTCAATAAGCATACGCAGACTGAGCTGCTGAAAAAATTAGAACCGTTAAGAATAAAGGCATCGCCTTTCAGGGAAGAGCCGGTAATTAATCGACCTACCCGTTTCAGAGGCAAACCACCTAAAACAGAGGTGTTCTGGGTAAAACCTGAGCTTGTATGTGAAGTGCGTTACCAAGAGTTGAAACCTGAAGGTATCATGCGGCATGCTTCGTTCCAGGGCCTGCGCCAGGATAAGCCTGCAGCAGAAATACATGAAGAGCAACCATTACCTGTGCCTGTTGAAAATGGTAAACTGAAAAGAAAAAAGGCATCCGTTAAAAAATTACCGGACAAAAAGAAGCCAACCGTAAAACCGTTGAAAAAAAAGCGATAATCCGTATTTGAGGAGAAGGGAACGCGGATCATCAGGATTGGTCAGGATATATTAGGATTTGTTCCTGAAGTTTAAAGCGCCTGACCAATAGAAGCGACTGATCTTAATAAATCCTAAACAATCCTGACAATCCGCGTTCTCTTTCTCCGGTGCGGCTTAAGTTTTGTAAAGAAAATATATATGAAACAGGTATTAATAATAGCAGTAATTGCCTTCACCGCCTGCAATCAACCCGGTAAAGGAAACTCCACCACAGACAGCCTTGGCGCCAAAGCCATCGACACTTTCGGCCGTAACGATACCATGAATTACGAGCGCATGCAAAATAAAACAAGCTCAGGTCTCGCAGACTCTGCGCACAACCCTGGCCGCAAAGACACAATGAATTATGAACGCCTTCAGCACAAGACCGCTCCCAAGGATACTACGAACCACTAATGACTTAATGACCATTAATTATCAACGCCCCTCTGATTAACTCGCCCCAAAACGTAACTTGCAGCCATGCAAGATTACCTGAGCGGACTGAATGAACCGCAACGTGAAGCAGTGCTCCATATTGACGGGCCAATTATGATAGTGGCCGGGGCCGGAAGCGGCAAAACCAAGGTGCTTACTACCCGCATTGCCCACCTGATGGCAAAGGGTGTAGACTCATTTAATATACTCGCGCTCACTTTTACCAATAAAGCTGCCGCTGAAATGAAGGAGCGGGTTGAAAAAATCCTCGGCAATTCTGAGGCCCGTAACCTGTACATCGGCACTTTTCACTCTGTATTTGCCCGCGTGCTAAGGGCCGAAGCGCCGAAGCTGGGCTATCCGAACAATTTTACCATTTATGATACGGATGATGCCAAGAGCGTAGTGAAAGCAGTAGTGAATGAAATGAACCTGGACGATAAGCACTACAAGCCCAATACAGTGCTCAATCGCATCAGCAGTGCCAAGAACGCACTGGTTGGTCCGGAAGAGTATGCAACGGATTATTCCATTCAGCAGGAAGACATGCGCGCCAACCGGCCAGCGCTTGCACAGATCTATGCCGCTTATGTAAAGCGTTGCTTCAAGAACGGCGCCATGGATTTTGACGACCTGCTGTTCAATATGTTCAAGCTGCTCAATACTTACCCTGAAGTGTTGCACAAATACCAGCATAAGTTCAGGTATATATTAATAGATGAGTACCAGGATACCAACCCGGTTCAATATGAGATCGTGAAACTGCTGGGTGCAGTGCATGAAAACGTATGCGTGGTAGGTGACGATGCGCAAAGCATTTACAGTTTCCGCGGAGCTACTATCCAGAACATCCTCCAGTTCCAGAAAGATTATGAAGATGTGAAAGTGGTGAAGCTTGAGCAGAACTACCGCAGCACCCAAAGTATTCTGAATGTTGCTAACGAAGTAATTAAAAATAATAAGGGACAAATACCTAAAGAGCTTTGGACCGATAACCAGCAGGGCGAAAAGATCAGGCTGGTGCGCACCATGACGGATAATGAAGAAGGAAAATTTGTGGCCGATACTATCCAGGAGCAAAAGCTGCGCAATCATTTTCATAATAAGGAATTCGCTATTCTTTACCGCACCAATGCACAAAGCCGTGCGTTTGAAGAAAGCCTTCGCCGGATGAATATTGCATATACCATTTACGGCGGCATTAGCTTCTACCAGCGTAAAGAGATCAAGGATTTCCTGGCTTACCTGCGCATTACCATCAATCAGAATGATGAAGAAGCATTGAAGCGCATCATCAACTACCCGGTTCGTGGTATTGGCAAAACAACCATCGATAAAGCGATCATGGTGGCCAATGAGAAAGACATTACTATGTGGCAGGTGCTGGAGAATGCAGCGATGTTTGGCTTTAAAGCCGGTACATTAGAAGCCATCGATGGATTTGTTACCATGATAAAAAGCTTTCGCAGCATGCTTAATAATAAGAATGCTTACGAAGTAGCGCTACATGTGGGCAAGCAGACAAATTTTGTAAAAGAATTATTTAACGACAAGACCACCGAAGGCGTAGCCAGGTATGAGAATATCCAGGAGCTATTGAACTCTGTTAAAGAGTTTATTGAAACGCCTATGAACGAAGAAAGCGGCGAAGTGGGCGATAAAGGCCTCGGCACATACCTGCAGCAGATCAGCCTCCTCACAGATGCCGACCAGAAAAACCCTGATGCCGATACTGTTAAGCTCATGACCATTCATGCAGCAAAAGGTCTCGAATTCCCTGTTGTTTTTGTATGTGGATTGGAAGAGATGCTGTTCCCGAACGGCATCAGCGTTAATACGCGTGAAGAGCTGGAAGAAGAAAGAAGATTATTTTATGTAGCCATTACAAGGGCCAAGCACAAGCTTTGGCTTACGTATGCTAATACAAGATACCGTTTCGGTTCGCTCGTGCAGAACGACAAGAGCCGTTTTGTAGATGAACTGCCGCAGGATTATATAGATATAAGCTATGCAGGCGGCGGTGCCCGCAACCAGGGCGCTTCGTGGGGCAGTGCATTTGAGCGGATGAACCGTGGATTTGGTGGTGGATGGAGTGGTGGCGGAGCGCAGCAAAAAAGTAATTCCGGTTCAAATACACGTCCTCAAACGGAATCCAAGCCTTCTTACCTGGCGCCTGCAAGGCCTAAGCAGGTAGATCATGTGCCTTCGGCTGATTTTGCGCCAAGCGATATTTCAAACCTTCAGGAAGGCAATAAAGTAGAACACCAGAAATTTGGGTATGGTTTGGTAATAAAGATAGAAGGCAGTGCGCACAATCCTGTTGCCACTATCAAATTTGAGCATAATGGGGAGAAGAAGATCATGTTGAATTATGCGAAGCTGCGTATAGTGGAGTGAGAAGAAGGGAACGCGGATTATCAGGATTTGTTAGGATTAATTAAGATTAGGTGTTGTTGATGTACATGTCCTCATAATTTCGGGAAACAATCCTAATAAATCCTAACAGATCCTGATGATCCGCGTTCCCTTTTTACATAAAACCTCTGTCAGCCTTTCTCCAACTCATTTAATTTTTTCCACGCAAAAGCCTTCAACTGCGGAAAGAAAGCTTCATAACATTCCTTCAACGCATCATAATTATTAATAAGTATCTCGCAGGCCGGCTTTACATCGTTCATATACTTCGCGCGATGCACCAATCCGCCAAAGCTTCTGAAGATGCCTTCTTTGAATTGATAATTATATAGCCAATTGTGCAATTGCATGTAGCGAAACACCTCCCCGAACCTGGGGGGAAACACTGCCTCAAATTGTTGCAATACCCGGTATGTGGTATCTGCAAACGCTTTCAGCTCATCTTCTGCAAAAATATTTTTATCTGTTGCAAGAAAATGATCGTACGCTATATCTATAAAAGGAGCAGCATATAATCCATATACCGGTTTGAAGAACTGCTTTGCAACTGCAGTTACCTCGTGCATATCAGTGTATTCATCTATTGCGCGATGCAGGACGATGCCTGTTTGAATGTGTTCAGGGAAACCAAAGCGATGCTTTCCTTTAATAAAATCACTGAAAATATTGCCTGCAAGTATCTCAGGTTTACCGAATGAAAGATATGCATGTGCGAGGTAATTCATATTTATGTGATGTTTCAATTTACAACATTGCCCGTCAATCACATGAATATGTGATATGCTTTTCACACGTTTTCAATCAAATAAAAATGGTTGCAACCACATTTGGATTTTAACGGGAACTTAACCGGTTTTAGTTTTTTATTAAGAAACATTCTACAATGCAGTCCCAGCCTGCATTTCAGGGCACATTCCTGCAAAACCATGCAATAAACTGGCCTGAATGTTTAACCTTGATTAACACACGAAGCCACATATACCAATTTGCTTGACCTGCCCTGTAACACGCGCTACATTTGTGTCGTCTTAGTTATGCAAACATGCAATAGCCATTAAAAACAAAAAAAACAATCAAGATGAAAAAGTTATTTGTAACTGTAGCCGTAGCACTCTTTGTGGGCTTAACTTCTTTCGCTGCCGATATAAAAAAAGTAAACCAGAAGGTGTTGGCAGCTTTTGAAAAAGAATTTACCACTGCTACAAACGTTTCATGGGAAGTTCTTCAGAACGAAGAGATTTATCACGCAAGCTTCGTATATGGAGCAGAAGTAATGGAAGCTTATTTCAGTCCTGAAGGCGAAACAATAGCTGTGGCCCGCTTTCTTTCACAAGACAGGCTTCCCCTGCTGGTGAACAAAAGCCTGAAAGACAATTTTAGCAAATACCAGTTCAGGCAAGCCACTGAGTACATGAGCATCGATACTACCAGCTATATAGTAACGCTGGAAAACGAAAAGCAAACGCTTGTAGCGCGCATATATATAAATGGTACCACCGAAATAGTGAAGAAAACAAAGAAATCTTAATTAAATCAAAAACAGGAAATACCTGTAACGTTTTTAAAGTTCAGTCGTCCTATACTCACAAACACTAAAAAAACAAACCCGTCGATCCGCCAGAAGCGGAAGACATAAAACACTCAAACATGAAAAAGATAATTTTAATGATGATGTTGCTGGTTGCGGTTGGCACCAGCGCATTCGCAAAAGATGAAGAAACAGTTAGTCAACAGGTACTTAACTCATTCAAACAGGAGTTCGCAGGGGCTAAAGAAGTAGCCTGGCAGAACAACCGCGAGTTCGTGAAAGCTACTTTCACACTGAACGACCAGGTAATGTTCGCTTACTACTCACCTGCTGGCGAGTTACTGGCAATCACCCGCAACATTTCTTCTGATAAGCTTCCTATCAGCCTGCTTACGAGCCTGAAGAAAAACTACAGCGAATTCTGGATCACTGATCTGTTCGAAATGGTAGCTAATGGCGATGGTACTTACTACATTACGTTGCAAAATGCTGATGTGGAAGTAGTACTGAAATCGAACGAGTTTGGTGCATGGGAATTATTCAAAAAAGCTAAGAAAAGCGTATAGCATAAGCAAGTTTTCTCAAGTTGGTTTTAGTTGGAATAGGACCCCGCCTTTTGGCGGGGTCTTTGTTTTGGGGGGAAGGGAACGCGGATCATCAGGGTTTGTTAGGATTTATTAGGAT
>JBAVMD010000708.1:0-9247 GCA_049689695.1 Chitinophagaceae bacterium
ATGCGCTCGATCCCAATGTGGCGAAGAACTCTCCCGACAGTGTTCTTAAAAGAAACGCCACTGCCAGCTACCAGAATATTTACACAGCTTTCATAGAAGGAAATTTTGACCAGGCCATTGCAGATAAAAGAAAGGCTGATAGCTTATACGGCGAACGTTACTGGACGCCACAACTGCTGTACATAGAATCTATTTATCACGTCCGCCAGCGCAACGACAGCGCCGCAAAATCTTCTCTGTCACAGTTGATGGCCCGCTTTGCAGATTCTCCCTTGCGTATTAAAGCCGAGAACATGCTGAGTGTGCTGAACCGTCGTGCAGAGATCGAAGCATACCTGACCAACCTGCAGGTGCAGCGCGCAACGGATGACACAACCACAACTACTATTGTTCGGGACAACAAGCCGCCGGTGGTAACGCAAGCCCCAGCTCCGGAAATTAAGAAGCAGGATGTTGTTACAGCACCTCCTAAACCTATTGATCAGCCGAAGAAAGAGGATGTTCAAAAAGTAACGCCGGCCCCGGTAATTAAGAAAACCACCTATAGCTTTAAGGCCGATGAACCTCAGCTGGTGATGATCGTGCTGGACAAGGTAGACCCGGTTTATGTTACCGAAACACGCAATGCCTTCAACAGGTACAACCGCGAAAAATATTACAATAAAACCTTCGAGATTACGAACGTGCCGCTGGACGATAATGTAAAGCTGGTAGTGATGAATAATTTCGAGAATGCAAATGCCGCTATCGAATATGTAGAGAAAGTGCGCAAGGCAGCTCCTTCCGAGATAGTTCCCTGGCTGCCGCCTGGTAAATATTCATTCTACATCATTAGTGCCCAGAACCTGGAAGTGTTAAAAGCTTCCAAAGATGTGAATTTGTATAAGCAGGAACTGGGAGCTGTTTTTCCAGGTAAATTCTAAGAAGCCAGCTATGAGCTGCGAGCCACGAGCTACGAGCAGGGAGCATACGGCTGTTAGCTCGCAGCTAAAAGCTCAAAGCTCAAAGCTTTTAATTAGTACAATATTTGCATATACTACATCTAAATCGCCTTTATGTCTAAACCCGTTCGGATCTTCTGGAAAGTTTTCTTAATAGGATTTGGCGCGTTCGTTTTGCTGTTGCTGCTCATCAACTTTGGCCTTTTTGGCAAATTACCCTCGCTTACAGATCTTGAAAACCCTTCTATTACCCTGGCATCGGAAGTATATGCTGATGATGGCACCCTCATGGGTAAATATTATCGCGAAAGGGGAAACCGAAGCAATGTTGAGTATAAAGACATTTCCATTCATGCCATCAATGCTTTGGTGGCAACCGAAGATGAAAGGTTTTACAACCACTCAGGCATAGACGCAAAAAGCCTTGCCCGCGCAGTGATCTTCCTTGGCCGTGAAGGCGGTGCAAGTACCATCACCCAGCAGTTGGCCAAGAATATGCTCGACCAGGGTTCAAAGAATTTTATCAGACGTGCCATCGAAAAAGTGAAAGAATGGATCATTGCCGTGAGGCTCGAGCGCAATTTTACCAAGCAGGAGATCATCGCGCTTTACCTGAATGCCGTTCCGTTTGGCGACAATACTTATGGAATCAGGAATGCTTCGCGCACTTTCTTCCAGAAAGAGCCGGACATGCTGACTGTTGACGAGGCAGCTGTATTGATAGGCATGCTTAAAGGCAATTACCTCTATAACCCCAGGGTGAATCAGCGGGCTGCGTACGACAGGCGCAACACTGTGATCAACCAGATGGTGAACAACAATTACATTACCGAAGCCGAAGCGCTTAAAATAAAAAGCAAGCCCATCGATCTTACCCGTTATAAAAAAATGGATGAGAACAACGGACTTGCTCCTTACTTCCGCGATGTGTTGAGAGAAGACCTGAAAAGATGGTGCAGGGAACATGAAAAAACAAATGGCGATGCCTATGACCTTTATGCAGACGGCCTGAAAATATATACCACCATCAATCCGCGTATGCAATTGTATGCTGAGGAAGCTGTTGCAAAAAGTCTTCCTGTACTGCAGAAAGCATTGAACCAGCAGGGAAATGTGAGAAAGAAAACGATTTGGAATGGCCATGAAAATGTACTGGAAAATGCTATGAAGAACAGCGACCGGTGGCGTGCGCTGAAAAATGAGGGTTTAAGCGAGGATGAGATCAGGAAATCGTTTCGTGAAAAAGTAAAAATGAAAGTTTTTGCATGGAACGAAAAGAGGGAAAAGGATACGATCATGACGCCGATGGATTCTATTAAATATTCCCGCCTGATGCTGCAAACTGCGTTCATGGCAATGGACCCCATTTCGGGTCATGTGAAGGCATGGATCGGTGGTATCGACTTCAAGAATTATAAATACGATCACGCCAACATTAATACAAAACGCCAGGTAGGTTCATCCATCAAACCATTTTTGTATGGCGAAGCTATAGAAGAACTCGGCTATACGCCACAAACTCCACTGGAGAATCTTGCACAGCATTTTCCTGGCAATGGCATGGTGCCTGCAAAAGGAATATGCAAGGGTAATGGCGCGATGGTTTCTATGGCAAGTGCGCTAACTTATTCGTTGAACTGTGCATCTGCCTACATCATTAAGCAGGTAGGCCCGCAACGCTTTGCAGATTTTTTGAAGCAGATAAATATTCCTACCAAAGTTGAGCCCTACCCTTCTATTAGTTTAGGAGCTTGTGATCTTTCATTGTATGAAATGCTTTGGGGTTATACCATTTTTCCCGCGGGAGGTTTCAGCACCAAGCCTATTTACATTACGCGCATAGAAGATAAGAACGGAAATGTGTTGGAGCGTTTTGACACAGACCGCAAAGAAGTGATCAGTGAAGTAACGGCTTATACCATGGCTAAAATGCTGCAGGGACCCGTTGATTACGGTACTGCCAAAGGCTTGCGCGCTAACCTGGGCGTAGCCGAAATGGGTGGCAAAACAGGCACTACCAACGATAATGCTGATGCGTGGTTCTTTGGATTTACACCGCAGTTGTTAGCAGGCGTATGGGTTGGCTGCGACGACCGTTTTGTGCGCCTTGAAAGTGCGTTGGGTTTTGGTGGCACTGCGGCAAGACCTATCTGGGAATATTTCTTTAAGAAAGTGTTGGCCGATAAAACGCTTGGTCTCGATAAGCAGGCAATGTTTATTCAGCCGGAAAGCATGAAGAATGAAATGATGTATGATTATATGCGTGGCATCGATGCAATTCCCCCGCCGGGGGCTGAAGGCGAAGATGTGGGCAATGGTGGTGCAGACCAATATTTTCTTCCTGATTCCAATAACAAGGTGCCTGTAGAATCCAAGCTCGATCCTGAAGAAGAAAAGATCAGGAAGGAAGCCACCAATCCAAAAAATACCAAAGAGAATAAAAAAGATACTTCTACAGCCAGTACAGAACCTGAGAAAAAAAAAGGCTTCTTTAAACGACTGTTTGGCAAAAAGGATAAGAATAAAAAAGATTGAAATAGTTTATGAGCAAATTTGAAACCTCCAAATCCTCAGGCGCTCATTTTAACCTGAGCCAGATGACTGGCGAATGGGAAGGTACTACCCGCACATACTTTGATGAAAGCAAAGTACCTGTTGATGAATCGCCTATGCATGGAACTATAAAGTCCATACTCGGCGGACGTTTCATGCTGCACGAATACCAGGGACTCATGCAAGGCAAGCCTTTTGAAGGCGTTGCGATCTATGGACATCATTTAGACAGCGAAAAATTTCAATGTGCGTGGGTAGACAGCTATCACATGGGCACAGGTATATTATTCTCCGAAGACAAACAGGATAATAAATTATTTTCCGTGTTGGGCAGTTATGGCGGCGGTGACGAAACCTGGGGATGGCGCACAGACATAGAAATGCCCGATAAGGATCATCTTAATATCATCTCTACCAATCTCACTCCGCAAGGCGAACCGGCAGGCGGCGTTCAAACGAATTATATACGTAAGTAAAAAAGAACAGCATCCTTTTACAGATGCCATCCTTTATCCATCTTAAATCAGCCACTTTTTTTAATTCAGCAAAGAAGCTATTGATGTGCCGGCAGCAACAGCTGGTTTTTCATTCAGTATTTCCAATACATATTTTTCGCAAAGCAATTGCGGGTTGTAGGTTGACAGCTCCAGCTTGAGGCGCTCAACATTCCTTTTATATTCTTTGTTGGCCATTACCTTTTCTACACCTGTTCTTACCTGTGCAGCGGTAGGGAATTCTGTTCTGAGGTCAACTCCAAGTTTAAAATAACCTATTCTTGCATTGATCTCATTCTTGCCTTCATGCACGCCTGCTACTACCATGGGGAGATTGTTCTCGAGCCCCAGCATCACGCCACCGTAACCACCGTTTGTGATGTATACATTGCAATAAGGCATTACATCGCCGAAGGGAATAAAATCTTCGATGATAAAATTATGCTGCGGGAATTTTGTTCGAAGCGCCTGGGTTCCCGATCCGCCGGTGGCAACAATTACCAGGTAATCAGTATTCTTAAAAGCTTCAAGCGTGGGCACTAATAATTTCTTCTCGTCTTTTTCAACAGTTCCCTGCGTAACCAGTATTACACGCCTGTATTGCTCCAGTCGTTTGTCGTACCAGGGCGCCTGCTGACGCTTTTTACTATAAGGAAGCAAGGCCCCGATAAAGCGAACATTTTTTCCGAGGTCTGACCGGTTGTATTCAAATCCAGGACTTCCGCTTTGTAATACAAGCGTGGATTTTTTTACGTGTATGTCAAATACAATACCATCGGCCTTGATATTGTATGCTCCGAGTACTTTTTTAGCAACCTTGTTTGGTTTCCGGAATAATACTTTATCACAAAGAAAGCGAAGGAAATCCTGCTTCCTTCTTCCGAAAAATGAAGTGGAAGGATGCATGCCGAGCCCTGTAGGCGGCAGGTCTTTTGAAGTTTCCACCAAAGGAAAAACAGAGATCGAGATAACGGGAATGCCCATTGCTTCTTTTACAAATGGAATTCCGCTGAAAGCTATGTCGGCAATCATCAGATCGAATGGGAAATCTTTATATATCTCCACTATATCTGTATAATATTCAGGTCCGCGGAGAATGAAAATATTGATCAGGTCAAAATTGAGCTTGCCGATAACGCTTTTGATCTTGTTGCGCTCAGGAAAGTCCTGGTCGAAAGTTTCGGGATCGAAGTCGAGCGCTTTCTTAAAAGGATAATAAGGTATGTCGAGCGCTTTTACTTTATCAGCGTAAAGCTTGCCGGTGTACCATCTTACATCGCAACCAATGCTTTTCAGGTGCATGGCAAGACCGGTAAGCGGGTTAAAATGTCCATCTGCAGGCACATTGGCAAACAGTATCTTTTTGCCTGGCTTCAGCAGCGGAGCAATATCTTTTGTGTTGATTCTTTTAAAATTTTCCATAAAACAGGGAGTGTGTTTATGGAGAAGACGGCGGGCAGGGTGGGTTGTGACAGAAGAGGAAAAGTTTCGGGTTTAAGGTTTCAGGTTTAAAGTTCTTCTCGGTGGGAACGCGCGCTAATAGGGATTGGACTCTAACTATTAATTGCGCATTCACAGAATAAGAACTTTAAACCTGAAACCTTAAACCCGAAACTTCTCCTCTTATTTCTTAAAATCAAACAACGTAGCCGTGAATACTCCCCTTTCTCTCTTTTTAAGCATTACATCCCAATTGCCATTATAGCGCAACACTTTAGGTACCAGGTAATCACCAAAGCGGGTGAGCTCCGCTTCTATCTGCACATCAAAATCGTATACCCCTGCGCGGTAGCTGAGGTCGTACTTACGCAGAACGATGTCCATGGTCTGCTGGTTGAACCAGGTGGTCATATTATTGATAACGATGTTATTCTTTTGTCCTGAGGTAAGATCATTCCTTGCGTTTACGTTGAACACATAGCACCATTCACCGTTGAGCTGTTCCATATCGATCACATAATCGTAATATTCGCTCATTTCATCATCAAACAAAGCCAGCTTATTACCTACAAACGGAAGACCGGGAATTTTTTTACCAGGATTGAAGAAAAGCATTTTCAATTGCTCACGATGTTTGGCGGAACCGGATTTATTTTTGAGGTTGAAGCTGGGATCGCCCACGATATTGTTCTCGCCGCACAAAGTATCCCGGACCCAGAACAGGCCTGCATACATATCCATGGTATAATAATTCCAGTTGCCTGATTTATCAATCATATCGCCGGTAAGCTGTTGCTGTTCTATCACGGTATGCCTGCAGCCATTTAAAACCTGCTGGCGGGTACGGCCCTGGAGCGAAGCACGGGTAACACCTTTTTTATCCAGCATGCGTACATCGTTCAGCGAGCTATAGCCTAATATTTTCAGGTTCTTGAATGCTTTGTAAAAAGTGGTATCGTTCTTAACGCGATCGATGAATCCCGGCACATTGAGATTGCTGCGCACTACTACTTCTTTAAGTGTGACAGTTTTCTTGCTCACCATTATCGAAGAATCCTGTGCTTGGGATGGCAGCAGGCATAAATGCAATACCAGCAACATCAATATTACACGAAGGAGGGAGGTGTTTTTTTGTGGTATATGGATGGATTGCATTATTTATGAGGTACGGTCGGACTATTTAGAGAACATCATTTTATAATCTACCTGCACCTTGCCTTTTGAAATATCGTCGAGCTTACCTTTCAGCAGCTTTCTTTTCAAAGGCTTCATATAATCTATGAACAGCTTGCCCTCTAAATGATCGTACTCATGTAAGATGATGCGGGCCGTAATACCGTTGTATGTCTGAACATGGGGTTCAAAATTTTCGTCAACATAAGAAAGCGTCACTTCTTCATTGCGGTAAATATCTTCCCTGATCTTTGGAATGCTCAGGCAGCCTTCATTATATGCCCATTCCTTACCGTTCAGTTTTTGGATATGGGCATTGATGAATACCTGCTTAATGCCGGGCTCATCAGGATATTTGCCTTTTTCGTCATCGTCCTGGTTCTCGAATATTTGCTGGCTGTCAACTACAAAGATCCTTACCTCGCGGTTTACCTGCGGAGCGGCCAACCCTACCCCATTGCTGTAATACATGGTTTCCCACATATCGGAAATGAGCTGTTCAAGGCCCGGATGATCTTTATCGATATCCCTGCAGACTGTTCTTAAAACCGGGGAACCGTAAGCAACTATTGGAAGGATCATGAGTTTTTGAATTGGCGGCAAATTTAGCCCAAAATCCTGAGCTAAATCACAAATAACAAGCATCAAATAACAAAGAAAATAAAAAATAACAAATTAGAAATAAGGCAGTTATCCTCTCGATTGCAAATATTCCTGCAGCATGATAGTCGCTGCAATTTCATCTACCAGGGCTTTGTTGCGCCGGTCTTTCTTTTTCATGCCCATGTCAAGCATGCTTTGCTTAGCCATTTTAGAAGTGTATCGTTCATCAACCGTTTGCACGGGTATAGTGGGAAATTGTTTTTTTAATCTTTTAATGATGGCCTGCACCAGGGGTGTGGCGTGCGTATCGGAATCATCCCAATTCTTTGGCTCGCCGATCAGGATAAGTTCAACGGCTTCTTTTTGAAAGTAATCTTTCAAAAAATTTATCAACCTGGGTGATTCAATGGTCATGAGACCTGTAGCGATGATCTGCAAAGGATCGGTCACGGCAAGGCCGGTGCGTTTGAGGCCGTAGTCTATTGCAATGATTCTTGACATGTCTTTTAATAAGGCACAAGGTACAAGATACAAGGTACAAGGGACAAGGCACAAGCAGGAACCTCTTGTGCCTTGTCCCTTGTACCTTGTGCCTTACGAAAGTATGAGGTCCAGGATTACAAAAAACGCAAACACCACGCTGGCTATGCCGTTTGCTGTCATAAAAGCGAGATTTACCCGGCGGAGATCAGTGGGTTTAACAATGGAATGCTGGTAAACGAGCATGCCAATGAAAACAACTACACCTATCCAATACCACCATCCAAATTGGCCGTACATTCCTGCAATGATCACAAATACCCCTGAAAGAACGTGCAACAACTCTGAAACATGCAAAGCTTTTGTTTTACCCAAAGCAGCGGGGATAGAATGAAGTTTATTGGTTCGATCAAACTCTTCATCCTGTAAGGCATAAATAATATCAAACCCGCTCACCCAGGTTAAAACAGTAAGTGAAAACAAAACAGGCAGCGGATGAAAATGAGCCGTAACGGCAAGGTAGGCCCCTATCGGCGCCAGTGAAAGTCCAAGGCCGAGGATGAGATGGCAAAGTGGTGTAAAACGTTTTGTATAACTATAGCCGAGGATCACCAGTAAGGCAACGGGTGATAAATAAAAGCAGAGAGGATTGATGAAATAAGCACTCAGCATGAACAACAGGCTGCATACAATGGTAAACAACAAGGCGCTGTTGGCCGAAATGATGCCGGCGGGGATCTCACGAATTGCGGTGCGTGGGTTAAGCGCATCGAAATGTTTATCCAGGTATCTGTTGAAGGCCATTGCAGAGGAACGGGCAAACACCATGCACAGGATCACCAGCACAAACTTTCTGAGAATGACCGGGCCGTCAAATAGCGGAGCCTGTTCCATCGCCTCATGATTTAATGCAGGCATTACCGCTAACGCAAAGCCAATCAATGCAAAAGGCATCGCGAAAATGGTGTGCGAAAACTTAATAAGAGATAAATAGTTCCTGATTGCTTTCATATCATTCAACTTCATTTGTCCGCCTGTAGCCGATCCTTGGGCGTTTGACTGGCAGAGGCTCTTCCATTAATTTACGAATAGCATTGAACACCTCGCTAAACTTATCATCGTATTTATTTTCTAATTCGTCTAACCGCTTGGACAAATCTTTGTGCTCTATCATCAGTTCCCGCAGCTTTACAAATGCTCTGACTACCTGAACACTTGCAGCGATTGCAATGGGTGTATCTAACAATGTTGCCACCATGATAGTGCCGTGTTCTGTGAAAGCATAAGGCAAAGTAGAAGAGTATTTCAATTTTCCGAGGTGGTCACAATTTGTGACCACCTGCTCCTTTTCTTTTGGTGTTAGCTGGAACATAAAATCTTCCGGAAAACGCTCAATATTTCTTCTGACAGTTTGATTGAGTCTTTTTGTTGTAGTGCCGAAAACCCGCGCCAGGTCTACATCCAGCATTACCCGCTTTTTACGGATTAATAAAATAGACCGGTCGATCTTCTCAACAGCAACGATGCTTTGCTTTGCCATAGTGGATAAGGTTTGAACGGAGG
>JBAVMD010000709.1:0-19453 GCA_049689695.1 Chitinophagaceae bacterium
CGGCACTAACCTACAGGAAGGAAGGCCACGTGAATTTGGAATAGACGTGGGATATGCCCGTAAATTATCTCCCAAGATGGGCCTGGGTGTTGCTTTGCGCTACATCCATTCCAACCTGGCAGGCGGCGTATCACAGAGCGGTACAAACTATAAAGCGGGTAACGCGGTAGCAGGTGACCTTACCTTTTATTACCAGGGGGCTGACAGCATTAAAGGCGGCTGGAACCTGGGTGCAACCCTTACCAATCTTGGATCCAAGATCGGTTATACCAACGATGCCAATCAGAAAGATTATATCCCTGCCAACCTTGGATTGGGCGTAGCTTATACAACTGTGTTCGATGAGAATAATAAACTCACATTCGGACTGGATGTTCACAAACTGCTCGTTCCAACTCCTCCGCAGTTCCGTGGCGATCCTACTGATCCAAATGCAGTTCGCCAGGATTCCATCGATGCGGTTGAATACAGGAGCAAAAGCGTTATCAGCAGCTGGTTCAGCTCATTTGGAGATGCACCCGGCGGTTTTGGTGAAGAGCTCAGGGAGTTCCAGTTATCACTGGGCGCAGAATACTGGTACAATAACCAGTTCGCTTTCCGCGCAGGTTATTTCTGGGAAGACAAAACAAAAGGTAACCGTAAATATTTCACCGTAGGTGTAGGCGTTAAATACAATGTATTTGGATTTAACTTCTCTTACCTGGTACCTTCCGGAAACGGGACCAACCGTAACCCGCTTTCAAATACGCTCCGTTTCGGGCTGATATTTGATCTGGCTACCAATTAAGAATTATCATTACTGAAAAAAATAAATTGAAGCGTCCCCGTGGGCGCTTCTTTAATTACTAATATGTCGTTTCGCATTGGATTTGGTATAGACTTTCATCAGCTTGCAGAAGGAAGGCCTTTGTGCATTGGCGGAGTTACCATTCCACATCATAAAGGCGCATTGGGCCATAGTGATGCGGATGTTTTACTGCATGCTGTGTGCGATGCCCTATTGGGTGCGCTGGCATTGGGCGATATAGGAATGCATTTTCCCGATACCGATCAGACGTATAAAAATATTGACAGCAAGATACTGTTGCAGCAAACCTACAGGCTGATTGCAGATAAAGGATATAAGGTTATCAATATCGATTCTACCATTTGCCTTGAGGCGCCAAAGATCATGAAGCATGCTGCGGAAATGAGAAAGATCATTGCCTCGATATTAGAAATAACAACCGATGATGTATCCATTAAGGCTACTACGGCTGAAAAAATGGGGTTTGTAGGGAGGGAAGAAGGTCTTTCTGCGTATGCTACAGTGCTGCTGATGAAAAAATGATGACCCCGCCGGGGTGGCTGCTTTTGGGGGGACCCTGCCGGGGTAGTTTGATTTTTTTCAAACGTTTAAGAACTTTCCGAATAATTTCGTACAACTTTACGCGCAGCAGCGGCAACTTATTATCAGGACTTTATTTCGCCGCGAAGAATAAAACAATAATAATGCTCAGATTTCTTTCGATAGCCGTATTAATTTCTTTCTTAATAGCAGGATGCCGCTCTACCAAGAAGATACAGACTGCGATCTCCAAAAAAGATACCACGCAGATCGTTCGGGTAGATGCCGCTAAATTCGACTCTTCAGGCTTTATCAGGGAAGTGTATTCCGGTGTGTTGAAGAATTATATCGACTTCAATACTTTCTCTGGTAAAATTAAAGTGGATTACCGCGGTGGCGACGGAAAGAATTACGATTTCAACGCATTTGTGCGCATGAAGAAAGATAGCGTGATCTGGTTTTCAGTGAACGCCGCACTCGGCATTGAGGCCTTCCGGATACTTATTACCCCAGACAGTGTAAAGGTGTTGAACAAGCTTGATAAAGTGGCGCAGCTTCGCTCTATGAGCTATCTGCAGGAAATAACACAGCTGCCTTTTGATTTTCGCACCTTGCAGCAACTGTTGATCGGCAACCCGATCTATCTCGATAGCAACATCGTTTCTTTCAGAAAAGAAGAAGCGTACGTTTCATTAATGAGCATGGGCTCCCTGTTCAAGCATTATATTACGGTTGGCGCTAATGACTTTCTGGTGAACAGCAGTAAGCTGGACGATGCAGAGATGGGCCGTTCAAGAACAGCGGTTTTATCGTACGGGGATTATGAATCGAAAAACAATATCCGCTTCGCTACTAAACGAAAGATCTCAGTGGCGGAAAAAGCCAAGCTGGATATTTCGATGGAGTTTAAACAGTTTGAATTTAACGAAAGCTTAAACTATCCTTTTAGTGTTCCGAAAAATTATCGGAGAGATTAAACGTTATAGGGATGCGTTATCCAGAGGATAAGAGAAGCACGGATTGGAAGAGGATTTAAGGATTACACGGATAAGGAAAATTTCAATCAGCAATGCACGTTTAGTGCTGTCATTCCAGGTTATATAATTATATTAATCAGCCTGCATCCGTGAAATCCTTTAATCCGTTTTAAATCCGTGATTATTTTCTTATATTAAAATCAATATTTCTGCTATTAAAATCATTTCACATGAAATTCTTTATCATCATCGGCTTTGCATTGGTTTCCCTATCTGCGCTTGGCCAGAAAAGCCGTACTGATCTGGAACGCGAAAGGTCTGAGATACAGCAGCAGATTGAAAATGTGAGAAGATCATTAAATGAAACCAAGAAGAATAAAAAAGAAACACTCGGTCAGCTGGCATTGTTGCAACGTAAGCTGCGCCTTCGCGAACAGGCTATCAGGAATATCAACGACCAGATCAATGTGATCCAATCTGAAATGAATCAATCCTGGAGAGACGTTCTCCGCCTCCGCCGCGAGCTGGACACCTTAAAGATACAATATGAAAAAAGCGTAGTGTACGCTTACAAGAACCGCAGCAACTACGATTTCCTCAACTTTATTTTTTCTGCTACTAATTTCAACGATGCATTGAAGCGCGTATCGTACCTGAAATCATACAGGGCTTACCGCCAGCAGCAGGCTAATAATATTCATACTGCACAGAACCAGTTGAATCAGCGGCTCGATGGGTTAAAAGTTAACCGTGAGCAAAAGAGTATGGTGCTCAAAGAAGAAAGCAAGCAGCGCACAGAGCTGTTCACCGAAAAGAAAGAGAAAGACGCAGTTGTGTCAAAATTGCGTTCAAGGGAAAATGAGTTGAATAAAGATCTTGCCAATAAGCAAAAGCAGGACGTTAAGATCAAAACAGCCATTACCGCGGCCATCCGCAGGGAAATTGATGCAGAGAAAAAACGCCAGGCAGCACTTGCAGCTAACAATCCCAAGCCAACTACTCCTGTAAATAATAACACTACAGAAACAGGTGGTACAAAGCCTGAAGTGAAGCAAAAATCAATCAGCGTTTTTGATGATAGTCCGAGCGATAAGCTTGTGTCTGATAATTTCGAGAAAAATAAAGGCCGCCTTCCCTGGCCGGTAGAAGCAGGAAATGTTTCCATGGAATTTGGCAAGCAAACAGTTGAAGGCCTGAAGGTGGATTATATAAACCAGGGCATCACTATCGAAACTAAAGTTGGCACTTCTGTAAAAACAGTATTTGACGGTGAAGTATCCTCAGTCTTTAATGTAGGCGATGTGGTATGCGTGATCATTCGTCACGGTAAATATTTTACTTCCTACAGCGGCTTGTCTGCTGCAAGCGTATCCAAAGGCCAGTCAGTAAAAGTTGGCCAGGCCGTTGGAAGAATGAGTGAGAAATCAGATGGAATGGGAGAACTGGAGTTCATCATCATGAATGATAAAATGGTAAACCTCAGCCCACGTCAGTGGTTGCGGTAGCCAACTCAGGCTGGCCCAGGAACCTGTTGTATAACTTCTCGTATTGCGGAATGATATTTCGTATATCAAACAGATCAGCATTGGCCATTGCATTTACCCGGAAGCGTTGATGCAATGTTTCATCCTGCAACAATTCAATTGAATTTGCCGCCATTTCTTTTACATGTCCTACTGCGCTCAGGTAGCCTGTCTTCCCGTGAATATTGATCTCAGGCAAACCGCCTGCATTGGTAGAAATTACCGGCACGCCTGCAGCCATGGCTTCCAGCGCGGCAAGGCCAAAGCTTTCATAGTCCGACGTTAGCAAAAACAGGTCTGAAATAGCCAGTATCTCTTCAATTTGCTCCTGTTTTCCAACAAAGCGCGTATCATCGCAAATGCCCAGTTCGCGGCAAAGTCCTTCGGCCAGGGGGCGTTCAGGTCCATCGCCCACAAATAACAACTTACTTGGGATCACTTTGTTTACCTGGGCAAAAATGCGCACCACATCTTCCACGCGTTTGAGCTTGCGGAAGTTGGAAGCATGGATCAATATCTTTTCATGGTTCGGGGCTATCACTTTGCGAAATGCATCGATCGGTTTTTTGCGAAAGCGCTGAACATCCACAAAGTTGTGAATGACCTCGATGTTCTTTTCGATCGGAAAATTCTTGTATGTTTCTTTCCGCAGGTTATCTGAAACCGCGGTAATGGCATCGCTCTGATTAATAGAAAATGTTACTACCGGTGCAAACGTTTTATCGCGGCCCACCAGTGTAATGTCTGTGCCGTGAAGCGTGGTGATCACTGGTATTTTTTTGCCCTGTCCTTCAACAATCTTTTTTGCCATGTAAGCGGCCGATGCGTGCGGAATGGCGTAGTGCACATGCAACAATTCCAACTGGTTGTTCATGATCACATCTACCATGGTGCTGGACAGCGCCGTTTCGTAAGGAGGATAATCGAACAAAGGGTAAGTAGGAACACGAACTTCGTGGTAAAAAATATTTGCGTTGAATTCGTTTAGCCGTACCGGTTGCTGATAAGTGATGAAATGCACCTGGTGGCCTTTATCTGCCAGCGCTTTTCCTAATTCCGTAGCCAATACACCGCTTCCCCCGAAAGTTGGATAACATACAATGCCAATTCTCATATCTCAAGATTAAACTAATAATTGTTAGCCGAAGGTAAAGCAATTTTTAATGGGCGTTCGGGGCCTGCTGTCCATTCATCAAAAAGCTTGGTTAACTTTAGCGCAAAAACCAACCATGATGCGAATTTGCGTGGCTGTTACTTTACTGTTTACCGGTTTTGCTGCACTGGCCCAATCTGATGATTCTGCAATGATCCGTCGCATAGCGGATGAAGTTCTTGTTAATGGAAAAGCGTATGAGAACCTGCGGAACCTCACCAAGAAAGTGGGACCCAGGCTTACAGGCTCTCCGGGCATGTACAAGGCAGAAGCCTGGGGATTGCAGGCGCTTCGTGAAGCCGGAGCAGATTCAGTATGGCTGCAGGAATGCAAGGTGCCGCATTGGGTAAGAGGTGGAAAAGATGAAGCAAAGTTCTATGCGGGTGCAAATGGCAAAGCACAAAACCTGGACGTGCTTGCGCTGGGGAATTCTTTCGGTACTGGCGCCAAAGGCGTGACCGCGCCTGTTATACTCATCAACTCTTTTGATGAACTGGACAAAAGAAAAGATGAAGTAAAAGGAAAGATCGTTTTCTATAACTATAAATTCAATCCTCGTTTTGTAAAGACTTTCCAGGCTTATGGAGACGCAAATCGTTATCGCAGTCAGGGTCCAAGCCGGGCTGCCAGGTATGGTGCTGTGGGCGCGCTTGTACGCTCAATGACGCATGCTGCAGACAATCATCCGCATACAGGCGGCATGACTTATAACGATTCATTCCCCAAAATACCTGCATTGGCAGTAGGCATACAGGATGCTGATAAATTGGCTGCGGCCATTCAACAACAGCAGAATATCAGGTTGTACCTGAAATCGAATGCTGCTATGCTGCCAGATACCATCGGGCATAATGTAATTGGTGAATTGAGGGGAAGCGAATTTCCTGATGAATACATTACCATTGGCGGCCACCTTGATTCATGGGACCCTGCAGAAGGCGCGCACGATGATGGCGCTGGCTGCGTACATTCCATTGAAGTACTGCGTGCATTGAAAGCGTCAGGTTACAAACCTAAACGCACCATCAGGATAGTGTTGTTTGCGAATGAAGAGAACGGCCTGCGTGGCGGTAACAAGTATGCAGAAGAAGCAAAGGCAAAGAATGAAAAGCATTTCTTTGCGATGGAAAGCGATGCCGGTGGATTTACCCCGAGAGGCTTTGGGTTCACTATGCCGAAAGAAAAATTGCAGAAAGTGCGTACATGGCTCCCGCTTTTTGCGCCGTATGGAATATATGAATTCAATGAAGGAGGAGGCGGAGCAGACATTGGCCCCTTGAACAGAACATTAGGTACACCGCTTGCAGGATTGCAACCGGATTCGCAACGGTATTTTGATATACACCATGCAAGAAGCGATGTGTTTGAAGCAGTGAACAAGCGTGAGCTTGAACTGGGCGCGCTTAATATGGCTGCGCTGATCTACCTGATAGATAAATACGGACTCTGAAAAATAAATTATATGAGAGGGTTTCTCTGGAAAATTATTCTCGTTGTTCTGCTGGTGATAGCTGGTTTTGTATACTGGTTCTATTTTAATATTTACAGCGAAGGCGAACGAAAAGGTACACTCATCAAGATCACTAAAAAAGGAAATGTGTTTAAGACAGTAGAGGGTGAAATGTGGCTGAGCTGCCGGCAAATGATGAATGCTGAAAAATTCTATTTCTCCATAACCAGTGAACCTTTGTTTGATTCATTACAAAATCTGCAGGACGAATGCGTGCAGCTTACGTATAAGCAATACCGCAAGAAGCTGATGTGGAGAGGAGATAGTGAATATATTGTGACAGGGTTTCAGAGAGTGAATAAATGATTGGTCATTAGTCATTAGGTCATTGAAGCTCGCCAATGACTTAATGGCCTAATGACTCAATGACCCAACAAACAAAATATCACAGGCTGTTTATGCAAATCCGGCAAGCCTTTCTTCCATTCACCAATGCGTTTTGTTTGTATACTTTCTGAAGCAGCCGTAAGATTTGCTGCAATGCATAACAGTGCAGATGGAGAACAGGTCTTTACAATCGTTTCCAGTAACTGATTGTTCCTGTAAGGCGTTTCGATAAAAACCTGCGTGCAATTCTTTCTTTGCGATTCTGCTTCTAACTCCCGCAATGCTTTTATTCTCTCCCCGGAATCTATGGGCAGGTAACCTATGAATTGAAAACGCTGGCCGTTCAATCCGCTGCCCATCAGCGCCAGCAAAACAGAACTTGGCCCAACCAATGGCTTTACGATCGCGCCTGCTTCATGCGCGGCAGCTGCAAGTAATTGCCCGGGATCTGCTATACCAGGGCAGCCCGCCTCGCTGAGGATACCAATGTTCTTTCCCTCTTTCAATAGTTGTCTGAAAGAACCGACCACTTCTTTCTCTGCCTTGTGAATGGTGAACCAGGCATAATCATCGATCACCATTTCCTTCCACATTCTCTTTAAAAAACGGCGGGCGGTACGTTCGTTTTCGGTAAAAAAAGCCTGGCAGTCTTTTACAGCATCCAGCACATAAGCAGGAATGGTGTGCAGGCTCTCTTCGTCGATTGTTGTGGGAATAAGGTATACGGTTGCAGGCATGATCAGGGTGCAGTGGCTGGTTTAGGAATGATGATGCCGGCTTCCGGTGAATGATAAAGACTAATGGTAGCGGCCACTACTGCATAGGCTGGCGCCAGAACCCACCCAATGATAGGTATGGCGTGCATCAGGTAAAACACAAGCCCGTTGCCGATGGCAAGGCCCTTATGCCTGTTGATGAATTCGATGCTTTCTGAAGCAGACATCTTATGCCGTTCGCAACTGTAATCCAGCATCGAAAAACCGTAGTAATAACATTCGAGGAAGAGCGATATGAGTGGCGTGATCCATCCCGCTACCGGAAAAAGCGATAAAATAAGGATGGATACCGTGTAAACCGTTTGCCAGAGTGCATTCCGCAGCGCCAGCTTAATGCCCCGAACAGAATCTTTGATGAGCTGTGAAAGATTAAAGGGAAAATCTTTTCCTTCGATGATGGCCTCTGTTTTTTCGCTTAAGTAAGCAAACAGCGGTGAGCCGATGATGAGGAAAATGTATTTGAAAAGCGAGAAATAAAAGAACACCAGCACCAATCTTATGATGATGCCTCCCAGGATGAATAAAAAGCTGAGTACGGAGCTTCCCTGCCTGTCGAGCCATTTATCTATCCCGAACAGCTCACCCAGCCAGGAGACCACGCCATTGGAAGAAGTCCAGAAAAAATACATGCCTACAATGAACAATATGCTGTACAGCAGCCCGGGAAGAATGATCCATTTCCATAAGCGATGTTTGCTGATGAATTGGTGCGCTCTGAAGTATGATTGGACGGCAATTACGATTTCCTTGAGCAAACGTTAGCTATTTATAGGATTTTCGTTTTTTTGTTTCTTCGAACAGGTAACTATGTCAAACTTAGGAAATATTTTGGTGGAGAAGGGATACACTATTCTGGACAGGTCTTTTTATGATCGCACAGATGTGGTGAAAATAGCGAAGCAACTACTGGGAAAGATACTGATAACCTGGTTCGATAACCAGTTTACAGCAGGGCGCATTGTTGAAACCGAAGCTTACAATGGCCCTGTAGATAAAGCCTCACATGCGTATGGTGGAAGAAGAACGGCAAGGACTGAAGTGATGTTCGGGCAGCCGGGAACAGCTTACGTGTACCTGTGCTACGGCATTCATCATCTTTTTAATGTGGTGACCAATAAAGCAGGTATTCCGCATGCAGTGCTGGTGCGGGCGGTGGAACCTTTGCATGGCATCGATATTATGCTTGACCGTACGCACAAACAGATACTCGATAATACGCTTACACGCGGCCCGGGAAATGTTTCCAAAGCGCTGGGGATATATACTTCGCATACCGGGCTGGATTTGCTGGAAAGCAACCTTGTGATAGTGGAAGACCAGTTTCGTGTAAAGAAGCCGGCCATTGGCATCACTACCCGCATAGGAGTGGATTATGCAGGTATTGATGCGCTGCTACCGTATCGTTTTATTGTGAAAGACAATCCGTATGTGAGCGGGAAGAAGAAATGATTAGCTGATGTGATGATTAGCTGATTAGCTAATGAGCGACTCTCTAATCAGCTTATCAGCTAATCATCACATCAGCTCATTACCCCATCAGCTAATTATTCTTATCATTACATTATAAAACCAACGCTTGAGTTCCGGAACGCAATTCATCAAAGAGCGCATAGGCTTGCTGGCGGGCATTGCGCTGTTCATTTTTTTTCTTACAGTAAATCCTTTTGGTGTAAACGCACAGGCAACCAAGGTATTGGCAGTTGCAGCGTTGATGATCACCTGGTGGATAGGTGAGGCATTGCCCATGCCCGCGGTGGCGTTGGTGCCCATGCTGCTGTTTCCTTTGATGAATATTGCCACGTTGCGGGAAACCACTTCAAAATATGCCGATCCCGTGATCTTCCTCTTCATGGGCGGTTTTATGATAGGGCTTGCCATTGAAAAATGGAACCTGCACAAGCGCATTGCCTTGTCTATTGTAAAGCTTACCGGCACCAGTGGCAACCGCATTGTGCTGGGCTTTATTCTTGCCACGGGTTTTATAAGCATGTGGCTGAGCAACACCGCCACCACCATGATGATGTTCCCCATAGCAGCCTCTGTTATTTATGTGGTAAAGGAAAACTACAAGGGAAAAGGCAACGTTGCCAATTTTGCCCTGGCTATTATGCTGGCCATTGCTTATGCCTCCAATTTCGGGGGCATTGCTACTATTATAGGAACACCCCCCAATGTTGCTTTCGTTGCATTCATACGCGAGAAATACAATCATACCATACCCTTTGCAGACTGGATGCTGATATGTGCGCCACTCTCCATTTTGCTGCTGATCTCTTTATACTTAGTGATGGTAAAATGGCTGTACCCAAACCGCATTGAATCCAGCGATGCCACACGCGACATGATCCGTCATGAATTAAAGCAACTGGGACCTTTAAGCACTGCGGAAATAAGAGTGCTCATTATTTTCTGTGCAACTGCCTTGCTGTGGATTACCAAAGACCTGCTGAACGCCATCGGCTGGTTTACGCTGGACGATACCATGATTGCCATTGCAGGCGCGCTGGCATTGTTTATATGCCCTGCGGGGAAGAACAATCTTCCATCCAGCAGGTATATTCTTGAATGGAGCGATACTTCAAAGATGGCCTGGGGCATACTGCTGTTGTTTGGCGGAGGTATAGCGCTGGCATTTTCATTGGAGAAAGCAGGATTGATACAAATGCTGGGTCAATGGATTGCAGGCATGTCGGGCACTGGTGGACTAATGCTCATTTTCATGATTGCGCTGGTGTCTCTTTTCATTAGCGAAGTGATGAGCAATATTGCGCAGGTGATCGTATTTGCACCGGTGATTGGCGGCATGGCCGATGCGCTGCACATCGATCCGATATTATTGGGATTGCCAATGACCTTAGGTGCAAGCTGCGCCAGCATGATGCCCATGGGCACTCCGCCCAATGCCATTGTATTTGCAAGCGGGCATATAAGAATGAATCAGATGATGAAAACGGGATTTGTAATGAACCTTGTGGCAGTAGTGCTGATCACTTTGTTCTGCTGGTTGTTGGTACCAATATTAATGCAGTTGCAGAAGTAGATTATTGATTATTAATTATTGATTATTTTTTCGCTCTCTACAATAGAATAATAAATAATCAATAATGATTAGAATTTAGGACAAGGAATCTTAGGCCTTCCATCCGGTGGGAACAAAGTATAGATCAGCGAAAGTTCGATGCCGCCTTGCCTTTGCGAACCTACTTTCAGGCTGGAAATGTTCACATCGTAAGAAGCGCTCAGCCGGAATGCGCCGAATTCTAATCCCGCATGCGGAATGATGGCATCGTTCAGGTTGCTGAAACGCGTGAATGCACCCACGTACAGGTTGGTAGGATTTGTTTCATCTCCATTTACATTAAATGCAATTGCGCCACCCACAACAATGTTTATGGCCTTTGCCTGTGAGCTGAGCATGCCGGTTAAATGAAGGTATTTATCGCTTCCAACAGGGAATGATCCACCCAGGTTGGCAGTTACACGCGGATTGAGTACGTACAGGCCTGCATCGCCGCTGAAAGATTCTTTGGGGCGATTGATATGATAAACAGAAACGCCTGCGTAAAAATTATTATAGCCATTCGTTGACCCGTTGTAAAGTATCCCTGCGCTGAAGTCGAAATAATTGACGTTTACCTGCGTGTTGTTAATAGGCTCGTCCGATGGATTTGACCAGGTTCCCTGCAGGTCAAGCTCATCTTCAAAATCAAGCCGGGTACCATCCAGTCTGCGCCCGCCGAAAGTTCCCTGGAAGCCTACGCCTAACTGGTGAAGACCATCTTCGTCGAGCCCTTTATGGTAAGCAGTAGTGATCGAAATGAAGTTTGCGGTAAGAATGCCATCTGCTGTTTTATCGGTCATGGCCATTAGCCCAACCCCCCAGGTATCTGTTTCAGCCAAACGGCTGGTCATTATGGGCATATCAACAGAGAGGGTAGAGGTAATGAAAGCTCTTGTAAATGCGGGCCATTGATTGCGGTAATTGCCTGCCACACGCAGGGTACCATTGAACTTACCTGTAAGCGCCGGGTTCAGTGAAAGCGGTGATACGAAGAATTGGGAAAAATTAGGGTCCTGGGCCTGCGTCTTCAGCAGGGGAAGCATCAGCATCAGCAGTACAAATTTCTTCATCTTACAGCAGTTGGATTAAATAGACAAACAAAATACAAAAAGTGCTGACACTTTAGGTGTTAATTTTTTAGAGTGTAACCTTCTTCTTACATCTGAACCTTCGTCCCAAATGCCAGGTCACCGGCATCTCCCAGTCCGGGTACGATATACCCTTTAGCAGTCAGTTCATCGTCAATATCGCCACACCAGATCTTTACATGAGGCTCTTCCCTTCTCAGGTATTCGATACCCACGGTACAGGCAATGGCCGTAACAATGTGTATCTGCGAGGGAGGGCCTTCGTCTTTCAGGAACTGGATGGTCTTTACCAGCGAGGCTCCGGTTGCCAGCATGGGGTCAGACAGGATAAGGACGCGGTTCTCAAGATCGGGGCAGGAAATGTATTCCAGGCTGATCTCGAACGAACCATCGCGGTTATGTTTACGATAAGCAGATATGAAAGCGTTGTCTGCCTTATCAAAATAATTCAATAATCCCTGGTGCAGGGGAACGCCCGCCCGCAGGATGGTGCCCAGTACGGGCTGCTCCTTTAATGTTTTGCCTCTGGCAATTCCCAGCGGGGTTTGCACTTCCACCTCGTTATATGCAAGTTCCTTGCTTATTTCAAGCGCGGCCACCTCGCCTATGCGTTCCAGGTTGCGCCTGAAACGCATGCGGTCTTTCTGGATCGTATCGTCACGTAACTCTGTGATCCAGTCTGAAAGCAGGGAGTAGCTGTGGCTTAAATTGATGACCATGATAAAGGGGATTTTGTATACCGAATTTCAAATTCGGGTTACATCGTTAACTTGCCCGGCAAATCTAATTTAAAAATCTCTTTCATGGTTTACCGGGTCATCGGTTTAATGAGCGGCAGTTCGCTGGATGGATTGGACATTGCCTATGTGCACCTGCACGAAACGGCAGGCAAATGGAGCTACGACATCGTCAGGGCAGATTGTTACGGGTATACGGATGAGTGGTCGGCAAAGCTGAGCCAGGCCACGCAACTCAGCGCCCGTGATTACCTGTTGCTGCATACAGCTTATGGCGCTCATGTGGGCGAATTGGTAAACAGGTTCATTGCAGACAATCAGCTGCAATACCAGGTGCAGCTGATTGCTTCGCACGGGCATACGAGTTTTCATATTCCTGCGCAAAAAATGACCGGTCAGTTGGGCGATGGGGCGGCTATTGCCGCGGCAACCGGCATCAATACCGTTACAGACCTGCGGGCGATGGATATTGCATTGGGCGGACAGGGCGCACCCATTGTTCCGATCGGGGAAAAGATATTGTTAGGCGATTATGATTTCTTCCTGAACCTGGGCGGAATCGCCAACATATCCCTTAACCATCCCGAGCAGTACATTGCTTTTGATGTATGCCCGGCTAACCGTGTGCTCAACCTGCTTGCGGGCGAAGTTGGTAAAGCGTATGACGAAGGCGGGAATATGGCAGCGGGCGGCGAAATAGATCTGGATCTTTTTCATCAACTGAATGCGCTGGAATATTACAGGCAGCCCTACCCGAAATCGCTTGCGAACGATTTCGGGACCGATGTTGTTTATCCTGTGATCCAATCAGGCCATAACACTACAGAAAATTCCTTGCGCACTTATGTGGAGCATATCTGTGTGCAGATAAGAGATTCGGTTGAATCTTTGCAGCCGCGATTAACAGGTGAAACTTCAACATATAAATTACTGGCTACCGGGGGCGGCGCTTTGAATAATTTTATGATCGGGAGATTGCAGGAGTTGCTGGATCCGCTGAATGTTTCCGTAATTATTCCCGATGAAAAACTTGTTCAATACAAAGAGGCTTTGATCATGGCCCTGATAGGCGTGCTGAGATGGAGGGAAGAGAACAATGTGCTGGCATCTGTTACGGGTGCAAGCAGAAGCAGCATTGGAGGGGCGGTTTGGATAGGGCAGGAGGCGTGAGTTGTGAGTTAACTGGTCAATGGGTCATTAGGTCAATAGGTCATTAAGTCATTTGGGCTTTCCTATTGACTTAATGACCCATTGACCCATTGACCAAATGACCAATGACTAAATGACCCTACAATCCCAAAACTTTGCGCAACTTCACATACCCCGTTTTGCTCACCGGAACTTTTTCACCGCTTTTAAGTATGGCGAGATAGCTTTCTTTTTCATAAGGATCGATGCGGGTAATGAATTGAACGTTTACCATATAAGAACGGTGGCAGCGTACAAATTGCTGAGCATCCAGTACCTGCTCAAAACTGCCCATGGTCCTGTTCTTGATGAAGCTGCCGTCTTTGGTATGGATCTTTACATAATCATCAGCAGCTTCCAGGAAATGCACTTCATCGATGGGTATGATCCTGATCCTTCCGGCGATCTTAACTACAATCCTTCTGCTCTGCTGGGGAAGTTGCGCCGCGGTTTCTAAAAGCGATGTTGTATCGGGTTTCTCTGCAGGAAGATTTTTTTGTTCGGTCCATTTGCGTATGGCTTTGTCGAACCGCTCCCTGCTAAAAGGTTTCAGCAGGTAATCCACGGCATTGTTCTCAAATGCTTTAATGGCATACTCGTCAAAAGCTGTGGTGAAAATAACTGCAGGAGGCTGTTCTACCAGCTCCAGCATTTCGAAACCGCTGATCTTTGGCATTTGTATGTCGAGAAAAATAAGATCGGGCTGATACTGCATAATGGCTTTCACTCCTTCGAACCCATCATTGCATTCCTGCACCACTTCTATCTGCGGGTGATGCTGCAGGTACTCTTTTACGATAGAGCGGGCCAGCGGCTCATCATCTATTAAAATTGCTTTGATCATTGCTGCGGTATTTTCACCATCGTTATAAATAAATTTTTTTCTGCCCTGGTGATGAGCAGATCAGTTCTTGCAAACAACAAATACAACCTGCGCTGCACAGAACTTAAGCCGAAGCCCGTGCCGCGTTGCGGCGCAGATGTTTCAGGATCGAATGGGTTCTGAACTTCTATCACAAGGTCGTTGCCCGATACAGTGGCTGCGATCTGCACAGTAATGGAATCCGTTGTATCATACAAACCAAACTTAATGGCATTTTCTACAATTGGCTGCAACAGCATGGGTGGCAATTGCAAAGCGCTGGTTGATTCATCGCATTCAATATTTGTGCTGAGCCTGTGCCCGAACCGCACTTTTTCAATATCGAGATAAAGACGCAGGTGCTGCAATTCGTCTGCAAGGCTTACCCACTGATGTTCTTCTTTACGCAAAGTGCCGCGCAAAAATTCAGATAATTGATGGATCATTTTCCTGGCCTGTTCAGGTTCATTGCCTGCCAGGGCGCTAATGGAATTGAGACTATTAAAAAGAAAATGCGGTTGCAGTTGCTGCCGGAGCTTATACAACTCTGCATCTCTCGCCAGTTTTTCCGCATCTGTTTTTCTTTTTTCCGCTTCCTGGTTTTCCTGCTGCCTGTACCACGATACGCTGATTGCTCCCACCCAACTGATCACCAGGAAAGCAATCCAGAACCGGATGGTAGATGAATTGTCGAGCAGTTGCAGGTAAGCAGTCTCTTTGCTCAGAATGTATTGCAATGAGGTTTGCAAAATGAAAGAGCACCCCCCTGAAAGTGCAAGGCTCCAAACCATCAATATCGCATACTGGCTTTTTCGCGGAAGATAAAAACGAAGATTGTTCGTCATCAACACGCATGCAAGCCCTATGCAGATGTTTGTAATGACGCTGTCCCAAAGTGCAACCTGCAGGCTAATGCCCACACTGCCGAGCGCCTGCACCTGGATAGCCACCAGCAACAGGAAGCCTGCTGCAAATACCCACCTGTGTTTATTGATATAAAGAAATGAAACCTGCAATAGGGTTGTTTTGGATGAAATTAGCACGTTTGCGCACCAGCTCAATGTATTCTTCCGCATCATTGGTTTCCTGAACTCTTGAATAGAGCTCTGCGCCATCTATCATTTCCGTGATTTTGTAAAGCTCACACACATCTACAAATTTCCACTCAACCATCTGCTGCCGGTGGTTATAAAAGCTTACTGATTCATTCTTACCGATCTCCTGTGCTTTGATGAAGGCTTCTTTATCATCACCGGCCCACACCAGCCGCAGTTGCTCATCAAATTGCGGTGTATGATGGCCGTCTCCGCAAATGATCCTGAAAATAATTTTGGTTAAATACCAATTCATAAAAGGGGTTTTATGAATAAGGGACAAGGAACAAGAAACAAGGAGCAAGAAAAAGAAAACGAAGGTTGAGTTTGAAGCCTTGTACCTTGTCTCTTGCACCTTGTACCTTGTCTCTTGTGCCTTGTTCCTTAATACGAAGTAATCTCGATTCCGCCGCAGATAACGGTTCCGTCAAGGATAAGTACTTTTTCAGGCTTGCCGAGCGTGGATGGCTCACGATTATCGTCTATACCTCCCAGTATGGCCGTTGTATCTGAGCGAATTTCCCAGTTGGCAGGAACGATGAGCTTTGCACCGCCGAATATCACAACCATCTCTATCTTCACCTGGTTGGGGAAATCAGCCTGCGTAAGATTGATCTCGGATCCGGCGAAAACACATACAACCTCGCCTCCTTTAAAATTTTTTGACAGAACTGTTTTTTGGGTAGCGCCAAATATGCTTACTGCATCCAGAACATCTGCATTGCGTGGCAATGCTTCATCTGCAGGCGGAGGAAGCGCTGTATCTTCTCCGGTATTATCCGCAATCAACATAGCTTTTTTTTTGTAAGTTGGTCCTAGGATAACTATCAGGCCAATGAGAATGATCGCCGCAGGCCAAACAAAATTGCGCAGGCCGGGATAGTAGTCATCCATGAGAAAAAAGGTTCCGACGCCAATGAGTATTATCCAGCCAAATCCGCGGAAACCCCTTCTGACACCTACGAAAAGACCAATCATAATAACAAGCGCCTCCCAGGTGACCAGCCATGGAGGAAATATTACACCGAGTTGCTTTGCAAGCAATACACCGCCAACTATCAATAATATTAATCCGGCCGGCACGCCTGAATTTATTCTTCCGGCCCTTGATCTGAACTCCGCGCGCCTTTGCCTTCTTTCTCTGCAGTCGTACATAATTGTAAATTTTAAACAAATCTAACCGCGCATTGTCCTAAAGGCAAGCGCAGATAGGCCGATGCAAGTGCAGGCTCGGTGAAAGGGGGGATTTGGTCGGTGAGTGGGGGAGAAGCTGCGAGCTGTGAGCCTTGAGCTGCGAGCAGGAAGCTATAAGCTACAAGCTTTAAGCCTTCGGTTTCTTGCTCATAGCTCGCAGCTCAAGGCTCGTAGCTCGCAACTCACAGCTCACAACTCCCCCACAAACTTAAACTCATCCCCATCAAAAAGCCCGAGGTCACTTAGCTTTAAATGCGGAATTACCAACAAGGCCATGAAGGAGAGTGTCATGAAGGGAGACGAGAGTGTAGAACCGGCATTTTTAGCCGCCTTGTCTATTGCTGAATATAATTCTGCTACGCGATAGCCGTCTTCCGTGCTCATAAGTCCTGCTACCGGCAGGGGAAGCACCATTTCAACATCATCGTTCACACAGCTTACCCCGCCGCGGTGCTGAATAAGGAGGTTCACGGCCCTGCACAAGCTTTCATCATCAACACCAATGGCTACAATATTGTGCGAGTCGTGCGCTACAGAAGATGCAAGTGCTCCTTGTTTAAGACCAGTATTTTTTATGAACGATTTTGCGATGGGCGCATCCTTATAACGGTTCACTACCACGATCTTCAGGATATCTTTAGAAGCATCGCTTATGTATACATTGTTTTCGATTGTGGGTTCCAGCGAGAGCTTATTGGTAATGAGCTGACCATCCAGCGCTTCCATCACAGGCTGCGGACCTGTTGTTGCAGGTGCAATAAAATCTTCTATGGATTTGGGAGAGCAATTGAAATTATTAATAAGCCCGGCTTCGCGGCTTTTCAGCAAGGATCGTCCATGTTCTGCTACCAGTTCACCACCGATATAAGTTTGCAGCACTTTAAAATTGGTGAGGTCCTGTATCAATATAAGATCTGCCGGATCTCCATTGCGCAGTAATCCCACATCGAGATTGTAGTGAAAAACCGGGTTCAGGCAGGCGGCTTTCAGCACGTTGAATACATCGATCCCTTTCGCTACTGCCCTTGCACAAAGTTGATTGATGTGCCCTTCTACCAGGCTGTCCGGATGTTTGTCGTCGCTACAAAAAAGAATATGATCGGGATAATCGTGCAGCAATTCAACCAGGGCTTCAAAGTTGCGGGCGGCGCTTCCTTCGCGGATGATGATCTTCATCCCATATTTCAATTTTTCCAGCGCTTCTTCTTCGGTAAAGCATTCGTGGTCTGTGGTAATGCCCGCATCAATATATTGTTTAGCAGCTGCGCCCATCAACCCGGGCGCATGGCCGTCAACCGGCTTGTTCATTTTTTTTGCTGCTGCTATCTTGTGCATTACTTCGGCGTCACCATGCAGCACGCCCGGGAAGTTCATCATTTCGCTTAGGTACTTTACCTCGTTTTTTTCAAGCAAGGCTTCAACCTGGGTGGCGTTCACTGCCGCGCCAGCAGATTCAAAAACGGTAGCCGGCACGCAGCTCGGCGCCCCAAAAAAGAATTTAAAAGGTGTTGTTTTTCCATTGTTTATCATGTATTCCACCCCTTCGATGCCGCAAACATTGGCTATTTCATGGGGATCGCTTACAGTTGCCACGGTGCCATGAACCACGGCCAGCCTTGCAAATTCAGAAGGAACGAGCATTGAGCTTTCGATATGTACATGAGAATCAATAAATCCGGGTAAAATATAGGGTAAGGTTTCAGTGCCGGGCCCGCTTAGCCTTTCAACCGATCTGATCAGGCCTTTTTCAATGATAATCACTGCAGGGTAAATATCTTTCTGTAGGATGTCGACAAACTGTCCGGTTATAGTATGATCCATGAAGCCAAAATTGGTTAAGATTCAGTTACGGAAGGATTGTTTCGCCCAAAAGTATGGAAGGACGCAGTAAATTTACAACGGATGCGGATTCCCGCCCATCTCCTCTATATTTGCAATCCCCTTAAATTTTTATGACAAAGCTTGTAATATTTTTTGCGGTCATACAACTTATTAGCGGGTTTGATAATCTACAGGCGCAGATGGTGGATTGCAGGTGATGAAGCAAATTGTAAACATGCCCGCAGAACAGGGAAAAGCTAAAAACAAAGTCAACAAACCGGTTAACAGCAATTGTTTAAACCGGAAATAAACACGCAATAATCAAATACAAAAACAATGAAAATGTTACGTTCATTAATCGCGGGTGTGCTCTTGTTAAGCAGCGCTGCCCTGCATGCGCAGACTGCTGATGAAATTGTGAGCAAGCATATTACAGCCATCGGCGGAAAAGATGTTATCAGCAAAATTAAAAGCCAGGTGGTTGATGCCGATCTTTCAGTGATGGGCTCTACGCTTACCAGCCAGACTACAGTTCTTGTTGGCAAAGGCTTTAAAAATGTGGCCAATTTCAATGGCCAGGAAATCATTCAGGTAGTTACTCCAACAGGTGGCTGGATGGTTAATCCACTCGCGGGACAAACAGATCCTCAACCTCTTCCTGAAGACCAGGTAAAGGCTGCACAATCAGCTTTTGACCTCGGTGGCGACCTGTATGAATACCAGTCGAAAGGAAGCAAAATCGAATTGGCAGGTAAAGAAAATGTTGAAGGGGTAATGGCGCACAAGGTAAAGCTTACCAATAAAGAGGGTAAGGA
>JBAVMD010000710.1:0-2401 GCA_049689695.1 Chitinophagaceae bacterium
AACGGACAAGGTGAAATGTTACCATCAGACGAAATAAAGATCGCATCCCGCCCGCATTTGCATACCAGTTTATCGCATTTGCCTTCTCTGCTCTCAATGGCTTTAAGCCCATCGTCAGCAATATAAACCTTCGTTTGTCCATGCCGTGCAGCCACAATCAGGTCCATTACAACTGACCGGAGCGAACCAGCCGCTTCATCCCATCCATCTTCTTTAATATGGTTGGTCTGTACAAGACAGCGGACTTTAAACGTTTCCACTCCCCACTGTGTGATAAGTTCGTATGTAGGAACCAGCTGGTGCATATTGCGTTGCATGAGCGTATACCTGATGGTTGTTTCGATCCCTTCTTTTTTCAGGTTCTGAATAGCCTCTTTCACTTTTCTGAAGGCGCCTTTCCTGTGAACGAACACATCAAAGTCTTCCTCTTCTGCCGAATTGAGGCTTATCTGCACTTCGGTTATTCCACTGTTTCTTAATTCCGCAGACACAGCTTCGGTAATAAGAATGCCATTTGTGTTCAGCCTTACTTTCAAACCGGCTTCTACTCCTGCCTGGATCATTGCATAAGTGCGAGGCTTGTCAATCAATGGCTCTCCTCCTGTTAACGAAAGATCCGTAGCTCCCTGGCGGGCTGCTTCCCTTATGATCGACTTGAACTGCTCCACTTCTACACCCGGCGGTCCTTTCTTTTCCGTATAACAATGGTCACACGCAAGATTGCATGCTTTATTGACCTCTATTCTTAGTTCCTTGAACATGAGTAGGATTATTTGTTTTCAATTTCTATATCAATGCCCAGCGATTTTGCATTTTCTGCCAGGGTAGGATGCAGCCGGTTCATAATGATGCCGGTCATACCTTTTTCTTTCAAAAAAGATAATTGCTCGATGCTCGCTAATCCTTTACATGGAGCAGCTACATGCGAGAGGCTTGTCACTGGTGTTTCAAATCCATCTCCTAATTTTAATTTGAAACTTTTGCCGCTCTCCAGCAATTTGCGTGTTTGCCCGTCAAAAATATCGAGAGATGCAGGAGCAGAAAGTGACCTTGCTGATTCTTTTTGCGCACCTGCTGCATTAAAGCCAGGCTGTACTTCGTGCACAGCGGCAGATTGATTTTTGTCCATGATTCTGTTTTTAGGTTAATGAATAATTGAAGAGTGAATGAATCCATGATTTGCAATGCATCCAAGTAAGCGCGGATTGGCTAAAAATATCCTGGCATCTTCAGCTCCCATTCTTCCCTTGTTGTTCCTGCTGCCGGTTATTACACATACGTCATTTTCACTAAGCACTCCCTGGTGAAGCCCCATACATGATCCGCAACCAGGAGGATTGATGACCGCTCCCAGTTCTACGAATGCTTTGTATAAACCTGTGTTTAATAATTCCAATAATATATTCCTGGATGATACGATCACATGCAACCGTAAACCTTCCGGTAGATGAGAAGCCGTGAAGTACTTTAAAAAATCCTGGTAATCCTCAATTCTTCCATTAGTGCATGTCCCCAGTACCAGCAGGTTCACCGGGATCTTTTCATGACATTCACTTAGCTTTTGCACATTGAAAATATTTCCGGGGAATGCTATGGATGGAGAAAGCATATCCAGGTCGATCCCGATCACCTCGTCGTAATCTGATAGGTTCGCAGTAAGTTTTTTGTATGATCTTCCTTTTTTTGTGTTGAGGTAGTCAAAAGTAATTTCATCCGTTTCCATGATCACGCTTCTTGCATTGAGATCATACGCAAGATTGGCAATTGTGATGCGCTGGCCGATAGTAAGTTTTTTTAGTCCTTCACCTCCGAATTCAAGTATCGCATTCATGAATTTTTCGATGCCGTACTTCGACAGCTCGAACATGATCTCGTTGCCCGTACAAAGCCCATTGAGCGATCCTTTCAGTTGCACCTTTATAATTTGCGGCACCATGAAATCGAAATATCCTTTCGCAATGGAATGCGCTACCACGGTTTGCGCACACCTCCAGCCAAAAGCGCCCAGTGCTCCTACACTGCAGGTATGTGTATCTATTCCAACTGCTATGTCACCGGTGCTAATGAACTCTTCCAGCGCAATCTGGTGCCCGATTCCAGAGCGTTCGTCATATATGTGGCAACCGGTTTGCTTTGCAAATGCACGCTGCTCATCGTGCAACAAAGCTTCTTTTTCTGAAGGTGGAGGAGAATAATGGTCCATGAACAGCTTGATGCGATGCGGATCGGGAACAGCAGCGCTCTCTGCAGTAATACGGCTTAATTCATGAATGATCTTGAAAGTATTCCGGTCGTGCCCATAAATATGATCGGGAGAAATTCGCAATGTATTGTTCACATGATCTGCGCCGATTATCTTTCCGGCCAGTATTTGAGACAATAAAGTTTTTGAGCTTAATAG
>JBAVMD010000711.1:0-7982 GCA_049689695.1 Chitinophagaceae bacterium
GTATACATCGCTGTAAACATTGTAGAATACAGAGATCGAAAACGAAGACACCGCATTTGGTTGAAAACGATAGCCTGTTTCATAAGCAACCAGTTTTTCAGAAACAAAATCCGGCCCCCCGGCCACGCTTGGAACGTTGGGCGGCTGCGGCGTAATAGGGAGGTAATAATCCACATCCAGGCGGCTGGGCGTACGTACAGCCCTTGACACCGCGGCCCACAAAGTATTTCCTTTGTTCACCCAGGCCAGCCTTGCATTGGGCTGCCATTCAAGACCAGTGTATGCATTGTGCAGCAGCTTTGCGCCCAGGGTAAACTTCAGCCTTTCTGTAAGCCTGATCTCATCCTGTATAAAGCCGCTGTACAGGTCGAGCCGTTTGAAACGCGGAGCGATGCCTGCGCCGGCCACCACCGGGAAGTTTGCATCATCTTTTACATAACGGTACCCGAGCCCCCATACCAGGGATTGCTTTTTGCCCATTGGAAAGCCATGCTGGAAATCTATGTCGATGGTGTTGATCTTGTCATAAGAAGCTGTGGTTACATCCCGCCGGAAATAACGGTCGTAATATAACTGGAGGCTCATCTCCGACTGTGCGGATATTGTTCTCGTCCACCGGCCGAGTATATTCTGTCCGTTGAGGTCTGATTTTGCGGGCTTTGTTTGCCTGTTGCCTGCATACAGGTCGCCCTGCAAGGTGAACGCGTCTTTCTTGGTGGCTTCCCAATCGGCCCGGAAACCGGCCTGCGTCATATCCCAGGCATCCGCATTTCCGGTGCCGTCGGGCATTTTGGTATCGTCCCGGTCGGCATGCTGTGCATAAACTTTATAATTTCCTTTCTTGCCGATATTACCGCCGTATCTCAGCGAGACAATGTCTTTTACAAAGGTCCCTGCACCCACAGATGCAAACAATCCCTGCGTATTTCTTGTATGCTTTGTTACGATATTGATGATGCCATTTACAGCATTGGCTCCCCACAAGGTCCCTCCCGGGCCACTCACCACTTCTATGCGGTCCACATCTTCCAGCAACAGGTTCTGCTGCTCCCAGAGAACGCCTCCGTACAAAGGAGTGTATACAGTGCGCCCGTCTATCATTACCAGCAGCTTATTGGAAAAAACACTGTTGAAGCCGCGTGCACTGATGATCCATATTCCGGCGGAAAGCTGAGACACCTGCAGATTAGGGGCAAGACGCAAAGCCTCGGGCACATTGGTAGCGCCTGAGCGGCGAATGTCTTCATAAGTGATCACCTGTATGGCGGAAGCCGCCTCGCTGAGTTTTTCAGGCATCCGGGAAACCAGGGTAACTTCTATATTCATCAGCTCTTCTACAGACAGCTTCTTGATCTGACGCGGAGATAATCCGGTCTGCGCCCAGCCTGAGGCGGGAAAAAAACATCCTGCAATAAGTATCCATAGAGCGAAATGAATGTTCTTACGTCCACAATCATTCATAAGCGAATTTCGGTTTTATCTGCGGTAGCCAAAATTAGTGTGTGGATTATGAATTAAGCTGAATCAGAGAATATCTTTATCAGACAGGCTCAATGCATCCAGCGCTTTGCCTATCAGGGAATATTTTTCCGGGTCTGCCTTACCCAGGCGGCTTACATTTCCCCAGAAATCTTCCAGCGCTTTTTTGATCTCGGGCAGGGCGGAAATACTAACGAGTGATTCAGTGAGTTTTTCCGCATCAGGCACCAGGTCTTTCCTGACCGCTACGGGATCGCTGTAAATATCCACTTTGCTGATGGTCACCAGCTTTTCATTGGCATCTTCAAAACCCTTTTCCTGTGCCAGCAGGGAAATGGCGCCGTCGTGCCCCGCACCAATATCGGCCTCCAGGAAATAAACTGCTTTAGCGCTTCCATCGTGACCACCGAAAAATTTTGCCATCCTGAATGACGTGAATGGATGAACGCCGTTCTGATAAAGGTCCATCGCCGGTATTAAAAAATTAGATGTGCTGAAAGAATCACCATACGCAATGCGGTGAACTTTGGTGATGTCCTTCAATGTTTTTATCCCGGAATTTTTATGTGCGAATAGCTGACCGAGATAAGTATCGGCTTCAACACCGGCAATCACCCTCCATGCTACAGCGCCGGCAATCACATTGCTGTTTTTTTTATTTGCCAATACATAAGATACCGGCTTCATAAGCCCGATGCCTGCGCCTTTAGCAGGGTCCTGCATGTAATACGTTTGCGTGCGCACATCCATAACCGGGAGCACTGTTATGGTTACGGCATCACCAATGCGATCACCGTAATCTTTTGCCAGCACACCGGAAAAAACTTCCACGGCCCTGCGCACGTCTGCAGCCGAACGGTATTGTGTAATGTCAGGATAATAACAAAGGTCGATATTGATCATACAATGTAATTTTTCAATCGTTGAACATTCTGCGCTACGGATTGCAAAAGCGGGTGCGCCTGCGGGTGCATTTTAGCGCTCTCTACCCTGCCGATCATTTCATCAAAGCGCTCCGCTATTGCCTGGTAAGCCGCGTGCTCTGAGAAAGGCAGCACCACGTGGCGCGACATTGAGAAAGCCGGTCCTGCCACTTTTCCCGGCTGCAGCCTGCCCGCCGGCGATTGCATCAACACATCACCCAGCGGCTTGATCACCATCGGCATCACTGCAATAGAAAATTTTGCCAGCCGCAATTGTTTTTCTTTATCCTGGCAGGGCGTTGAAAATAAAAAATGCAGGCAGCGAAGCATCAGGTTATAAATATCGTCGAAGATGTCTGCAACTTCGGCGGTGAGCTCATTGGTGATATAGCTTCCGCGGTCTGCACGGTAATCGCCTTTTATATGCACAACAGGATTGCTGATGGCATTGCGAACCGGCTGAAACGAGTAGCCTGATTCTTTTTCTTCCTGCTCAAATTCTTCCAGCACATGTTTGAAAATACCGTAATGGCAATCGTCGTGGTCGGCACTTGTGCCTTCACCCTGCTCCATGATCCTGCCGATCGCTTTCAATGCCGATGCCGTATCTGTCACTTTCACTATTTCCGGAAAATCTATCAGGTCTTCTCCAACCTGCAGGTTAGGATCGCCTATGAACAGGTCCATTGTACCGGCAAGCTCACGGATGCCGCTCGCCACCATTCCATACAACTCCCCTACTGTTTTATATTCGTACAGGTCTTCGCTTACATAGCCAATCTCGCTTTTTATGTAATGCTTTTCATCCATGTGCGCCGGAAGCTCGTACATAATGAAACGCTTCATACAGGTTCTGCCAAAGGGCTCCAGTACTAACGGAAGATGCAAGGGATAATAATTACTTTTCTGCGGAAAATTAGGACGCATGTAATACGGGCTGCCGCCGATGGCGTTGAGTAAATTCCAGGCTTGTGCCAGGTGAAACATTTCCTGCGATGCCACCAGGTACAATTGCGCAGCCCATTTTTTCACCTTGTGCAATTGCTGCCAGGTAAGCCCGCCTTCGCTCTGGTCTTGCTTGAGTGAAAATGCCGCGTACAAATAAGAGCAGGCCAGGCCATGCTCCAGCTCGCAGGCTTCAGTTAACAGGGTCATAAGGTCTGACCTTGTGCGAACGCGATGTTTATAGATTGGTTTCATGAATGCAAAAAGAACTAAGAGGTTAGTAAAGAATGAAGTTTATCTGCAGTTCGCAAAGAAAGCGCCGTAGCGGTGAGCGTGGGATTGGCAGTGCCGCTGGTAACAAAAACACTTGGCCCCGCAATGAACAGGTTAGGGTGCTCGTGCGTTTGTCCGTAATCGTTAACAACGGAAGTCTCTGCATCCCTGCCCATTCTTGTAGTGCCCATAATATGCCCTGCGCCGGAATATTGTTTTACCTGCGCTTTTTCGTGCACCACGGTGCAGCCTGCAAGCTCCATTACCTGTGTGCTCACATTGTAGGCATACTGCATCGCTTTTTTGTTGTAATCGTCAAAATAAAAGCTCAGTCTGGGCCTTGGTATTCCAAGCGGGTCTTTTTTATCTTCGCTCAACGTAACTGCATTTTTTTCCTGCGGAAGCATTTCAGTAGAAAAGCTGATGCGCACCATCCGTATCACACGTTCACGAATGTTATTCCGCAACTGCGTTCCATAAACACCGGCGTTTAAATTATCCCACAAGGTTGTAATGGGTGATTCAATGCGCCCCCAGCCATCATTGCCTATAGACATCCTGAAAGCCGCAAACTCGCGCCGGCTCTCGCCATCCCTGAACACATCTATGCCCGAAGTAGTGAGCGGTCCCCTGAAAGGGTAAACCGGCTGCGGCGCCAGCGCAACACAATAGCCCTGCAAATGGTCCATGAGGTTTTTTCCTACCTGCCCGCTTTTTTTAGCAAGGCCGGAATACAATAACAGGCGCGGTGTTTCTATTGCATGCGCAGCCAGTACAACTATCTTGTCTTTAGTATCAAGCTCTACTTCCGTTTTGCTCTTCATATCAAAGTACGTGAGGCGAACAATGCGTCCATTCTCATCTGCATCCAGTTTTTTTACCACGCAATTGGCGTACATTATTGCACCGAGCGATTTTGCTTTATTGATGTGCACCGTGGCATCGTACTTTGCCTGAATAGGGCAAATAGGAACACAGGTCGAGTTGCCCGCACAGGCGGGTCGCCCATCATAGATGGTGGAATTACGCGCCTGCGGTGTAGACATTATTTTGATGGTCCTGTTATCAACGGTGGCCTGATCTGCTTTTTGAAGAAAGATCTGGTCGCCGTACGATTGCCATACTTTATTCATAGGGTATGGCGCAGAACGATGCGCGCCTAAATAACCATCCCATTCGTGATGATCACCGGCAACGCCTAACTCCCTTTCAGATTCGCCGTAATAAGGTTCGAGGGTATCATAATCGATGGGCCAGTCCTGCGCAATATTGTATTTTTCTTTCAACCTAAAATCAGAAGGCACAAAGCGGGGAACATTTCCCAGGAAATGCCAGGTGCTGCCGCCTGCTACGCGTACAAACGTACTTTTAAAAACATCGGGCGTTGTTTGCTCGTAATAGTTTGCATCATTATCCGGCCCTACAATATAACCCGGCCCTGCATTCCGGTAAGGCGAGCCGGGGCCTTTTTCTATCGAGGTTGCAAAGCTTCCTGCAAACGCGAGACGGTCTGTTTTATCAGGGCCGGCCTCTATGATCAGTACCTTGTGGTGTTGCTTCGCCAGCTTGTAAGCCACCAGCGCTCCGCACACACCGGACCCAATCACGATCACCTTAATATCATTCAGATCCATCAGTTTTTAATTTTCAGGTTCATATTTCCAATATCCGTAATAACCGCCGCTCAGGGCCAGCGGGTGCGCCCTGATGGCTCTCCATATTAGCCCGCTGTAATACTCTTCTTCTGATGCATTCAATCTTTTTTTATCCAGATCATTTGTGTGGGCAGATTCAAAGGAGATCAACTCGGCTGCATACCATAAAAAAACAATGGCTTTACAGCAGGCTTTCTGGTCATCGCTGGCAAGCTGCATAAGCTCTTCTGCCGATGAAATATTTTCCGCCAGGGTCAACAGTGTTTCGAGGTGATCTTTATAGCCATCTGCAACAGACATCTTTGCATAATAACCATCGCTGATATTGGCCGGAAGATCATCAAACCCCGTAACGAGGTTAGAGAGATGGTAAAACTTCTCAGTAGGGTTTATGAATGATGTCGCCTGAGCGTTCATGTTAGTTGAGGTTTAATGGGAACCGGTCATGCAATAACGATTACGGCATGAACAATAAATCAGGTGTATTATAAAGAAAATAAACCAGAAATGGTGCGGCAAAGCTATTTTTTGTTGACGGCAGTCAAGTCTTAAACCCACTATTGAACCCACTTGTTTTTATGCGCCAGGCTGATGACCTGCGCTTTGGAGTTTACATGAAGCTTACCGTAGATGTTGGCGATGTGCTTGCGGATGGTGAGTACGCTGATGGACAATTCAGAGCCGATGCGCTTGGCATCCCATCCATTGATCATGTAACGAAGTATCTCTTTCTCCCTTTCGGTAATGCTTTCAGGAAGACTGGCCGTAGCAGCGGCGGCAATATTTCCCGAGTTGCTCAGCAAACGCAATGCTTTGCGGGCAATGGCAGGACTCATGGGCGCCCCTCCAAATTCAAGCACGTTTACCATAGCTTCCAGCAGCACCGGGGCGGGCTCATGCTTTAGCAAATAACCCGAAGCGCCTGCCTGTATGGCTTCAAACAGTTTTTCTTCATCGTCAAAAACAGTCAGCACCACAAAATGGATCTGGCCGTACAGGGATTTTGCTATGCGGATGGTTTCTATTCCATCCATACCGGGCATTTCAAGGTCCATAAAGATCACCTGCGGCTGGCGGCTATGGGGCAGTCCCTTCAATTGTTCCAGGCAATCATTGCCGTTCACTGCAACAAAAACAAGATCGATGCCTTGCAGCGCTTTTATCTTTTGAATAAAAGTATTCCTGTTCACTCCATTGTCTTCCACTAAGGCTGTTGTAAACTTCATAGTATATAAAAATAAATTGCTGTCCGCTGCAAAACAATAATCAATTTGTAGTACTTACCCGCACGGTCATCCCTCCTTCCTCATTTGTTGTCCATGCTATATTCCATCCTGCTTCAATGCTCCTGTTCTTCATATTGGCAAGACCGTTTCCGCGGCCTGCATGCTGCGCATCAAAGCCGCGGCCATTGTCAGAAATACGCACATCCCAGTTTTCATGGGCATCGATCTTTACCTGTATGCGGGTGGCCCTGCTGTGCTTCAGCGCATTGTTCACTGCTTCCTGTACAATGCGGTAAAGATGAAATGCATGTGCAGATGATAGCTCCTGGTCGGTTTCAATATTTTCTTCCACATCAATGGCAACGCCGGGATAACTGGGTTGAATGCGGCTGATAAATACTTTGATGCGGTCACTGATGGCGGTAAGCGATAAAGAGTCTTTCTTCAAAACCCAGATGGTGTCGTTCAATTGTGAAATGATGGACATGGAATTATTTCTCAGCTCACGGTACACCATGGCATTCTCATTATCAGTTTCCTTCAGTTTTATGGAATCGATGTTGGAAGCCATCGAAGCAGCATAGGCGCCCAGGTTGTCGTGCAGGTCTGCGGCAATGCGCACTCTTTCTTTTTCGCCGGCTTCCTTTACGGCATGGTCCGCATTTCTTTTTTCATCCTCCATCATTTTTTCCACCTGCATGCGCTGGCGTTTGCGGTAGCTGCTGAACAGCATGACGGCCGCCGCAATAATTACAACGGATAATAAAAGCGCACTGTAGAAAAGATAATTCTTACGCGTAAGACCGAGCTTTTGTTGTATGAGCGTGTTCTCTATTTTCTGCACTTCGTACCGCGTTTGCAGCTCCGCCATTTGTTCACTGGAATTTATTTTGTAGGTGGAATCTTTCAGCCGCAATTGCTTGCCGAGTATTTCACTATAGCTTTTATAATCTCCCGCCGCCTGGTAATTTCGTCCAAGCACCTCATACAACCCATCGATGTTGCCATAAGAGCTGCCGTGCTTTGCGGCCAGCTCCAACCCTTCTTTGCACAAGGCAATTCCTTTTTGCGGTTCTTTGTTGTTGGCGTAGAACAAGGCAAGCTGTCCCATGTCGTTAATAAGATAATAAACATCCCCTATCTGCCTGCGTACTTCTACAGCTTCCTTAAAGCCCGATTCCGCTTCCTTCATGCGATTGTATTCGGCCATCAGTCCGCCATACACAAACAAAGAATTTGCATAGTTGGTAAGGTTCTCGTCTTCCCTGGAATAGCGCAGCCCAAGCCTTACATAATATTCAGAAGAATCCTGGTGTTGCAGGTGATAAAATACAATGGCGATGTTGTTGTAAATAAAACTGAGTTTTCTTTTGTGAACAGGGTTCTGCATAATGTCAAGCGCCCGGTGGTACCATTGCAGGGCTTCATCGTAGCTTTTCAATTTGAGCTTCACATTGCCAATGCCAAGCGTTGCCCTTGCC
>JBAVMD010000712.1:0-6176 GCA_049689695.1 Chitinophagaceae bacterium
CTGCACTTATTATCATTGTTTTCGATCCATGCACGGTGAAGATCGCATTCCATTTTAATAATGCATTCCCACGTCCTGAAGAATTTTTTATTCCCCCGGCGATCATAGATTGTTTCGCACACATTCCAAACCATAAATGCGTACAGGTTATACCGTATAAGGGTATCGTCATCTTTTCCAAACGCCTGGTTATAAACTTGGGTTTTGTCAGGGTTTACAAATGACGGGTACGTGATAGCCAATTTTAATACGTCCATGTATAATCGGTCAAGGTCCTGGTAAAACGTTACATGCCTTGACCTGTTGAAGTTGTAAACCGACAATATAATCGCTACCAACGACAAAGACAAGGTAATTATCTTATCAGTTTGCATAACATTTATTTTAAATTAGAGAAATCGGTGCACTTTTTTCATTGAGCGCAATATCGGCCAGCAGCTGACTTGCATCTTTGTTATACAGTTCTCTATAGATGCGCGTGACCAGTTCAATAACAATGGATGCTTGCATTAAACCATTCGCATATTCAGGGAATATCATAAGAATCATTTCCGTTGGATTTGTCCCCTGCAAAGGCGGCAGTATGTATTTTAAGCCTTTCAGCTCCAGCGCGCCATTCTTTTTATAATAGGCCACTCGTTTTATTCTTTCCTCCCGATTGTTTCCATACTCCGGATCTTCTACTTCTAAAACAAAATAATGATCCTTCTCTTTAAGTATTGGACGCATATATTGTAAAAACCGGGATCCCAATTGCTGTCCCCGGCTGGAAGCATTTGTCGCCATATAGTCCAATAAGGTAAACACAGTATCCTCAAAAGGCCATAGCAGCGCCATAAAGACTGTTTGGCTTTCAATCTGCCCGATGTACAATATATTGAGTCCAAGATGCACTCTTTCTTCTATCAGGCTTTCCGGGTGGCGTTCATTGGCAGGAAAAGAGTTGATATAAATGCTGAGCGCATCTGCAAATTCTTTGCTTTCTGTATTATCGATTTTAATGAATTCAACCATTCGTCTTGGTTTTTAATTTTATATGCTCATGCGTTTTCTTCGGACTGCTGCAGGTATTTTGCCGGCACATGCTCAGTAAGCCAGACCTTATTTTCTGAAATATAAAATATAAATCCATCATTATTCATTTGCTCAGCGGCAATTACCAGCACTTTAGGTTTTCCGTGGCGACCGCCCACTGCAACAGCTGTCTGCACATCCACGCTCAGGTGAACGTATTGCCTTTCTCTTTTTTCGATGCCATTTAATAAAATGGATGAGATGTGTTTTTCCGCCGTCCCATGATATAAGAACGGAGGCGGCACTGCCGCTTTCAGTTCGAGATCAACTTCAATAGAATGGCCCTGGCTTGCCCTGATCTTTGTTTTATCGTTGTTGTAGGCAAAGCGTTGTTTGCTATTGGTAGCTACAACATGATCGAGCATCTCATGCGTAATATCAAAGCCTTTCGTTGGTAAGTTTTGAATCAGCTCGTCAACATTTGCCCAGCCGTTTTTATCAAGCGTGATGTCAGCCATTTCCGGGTGGTGACGGAGGATGAAGCTTAGGAATTTACTGATTCGTTTTGTTTCTTTTTCGGAGAGCATATCAAATTGATCGTTATATTTTTACCGCAGAGAACAGGAGAACGGAGAGTTAGCGCAGAGAAGAGTAGCGCAGATGAAAGAAGATTTTAGGATTTTGCAGATGGATCAGCGAAGCTGATCTTAGAGACATTGCTATTTAAGTGAACCCATCTGCAAAATCCTAAAATCTTCCTTTATCTGCGCTATAATTTCTTTTATTCGCTAATCCCTTTATCGCGTTCCCTGTTGTTGGCATTGCTCAATTTAAGCAAAGATGAATATATTTACGATATGACCAGGCTGATATTGGCATTCGCATTTTCATTTTTGTTTGCAGATACAACATATGCCCAAACCAATTTTGATGAATGGGAAAAGGAATCGAAAACAAACAGCAGGCTGCTGCCACGTTACGGACTACTACAAAAAACCCCGGAGCAAATAAATTCTGATTCGGCCTTTATTAAAAATATCCTATCGCAGCCGCAGTTCAAAACAAGGCGCGAAGCTTCAGATCATCTTATCAATCTCGGCTTTCAATACTACTACCGGAAGGATCTCAAAACAGCTATGTACCGGTTTAACCAGGCATACCTGCTGGATGCAGGCAATACCGATATTTTCTGGGGATATGGCGCCATTTACATGGCTTTTGGCCGGCTCGATCTCGCAAAGCAGCAGTATGAAACAGGATTGTCGTTGAACCCGGCAAATACACACCTGCTAACTGATCTTGCCACTTATTTCATGGAGCAATTCTATCTCATGCAAAAAATGCCGCCTAACAACCTTGTAAAAAACCCTGAGGCAGAGGCCATGAAAAACCTTGATTCAGCACTCTTACATCTCAATAAATCATTTCAACTCGATCCTAAGGATGTGAACACCGCTTACAAATTATCCATCTCTTACTGGAACAAATACGATTGTGAGAACGCCTGGAAATATTACGATGCCTGTGTGGCGCTCGGCGGAAGACCAATAACCGAGGCATATACGAGCGATCTTAAAAAAAGATGCAAGCGATAAGGTTTATACAGCCGGCGCTTTCACTTCACTGCTCCATTTGAATTCGTTCTCGCGAACTTTCCAGATGAAACCATCCAGTATATAATGCGTTATCTGCGGCAATGCCAGCAGCGGAACAATGAAGCTCAACATCTGATCGCTTACGTTAAAAGATGCAAGCCGCGCAGTGCCAAAGATCGTTTTATGCTCTTTCCATAAAGTAATATCCCATAGCCCTTCTTCTACAAAAGCAAACAGAAAGATCAATCCCAAAAAAACAGCAACGCCATACCTGCTGAATACAATTCTTAAAAACTTACCCCCTATGCCGCCCTTGCTATAATTCTTCTCTCCATATATCCAAACAAGCGCCATGTAAGGGATGCCATGACTTACAACATTCAGCAAGGTAAATGCCATATCACCATTAAAATAAACGATCCCGAAATACCATGATAATAAAGTGCCTGTAATGATGGACACTTTAGGGATGTTTACATGCCTGTTCTTTATAAATAGATATATTTCTTTGCCGATCCAGGTAACAACTACAATTACATATAAAACCGTTGCAACAGAAAGCAGCCAAGAAGCCTGCAGAAATACAAAATCCCCTTCTACGAACCAGCTGAAATTTCGTGGCCCTTTTAAGTGCCAGTATAAAATAGGATAAAGCGTTGCATAGTAAACAGCGACCGTATCTAATCGCGCAGCAATTGTTTTCTTCGGTTCCTTCCTGCTGTAAACACGCATGAAACCATATTGCTGCCGCACAAAATGAAATACCGCCACATAAGCAAGCAAGCGCCAGAACAACAAGGCATCGATGCTATAGATCAGTACACCTGCAACAAAACCAACAAAAGGAATGGTCCAGAGCAGAAAGCGTTGCTGCGACAATGCTTTAGGATCAAAATAGGTGCGGTACAAAGTGCTGTACACATGTGCCACATCTATCAGTAATATCAGTATCACCCAACCTGCATCGGGCATGTCTTTATTTTCTCCGAACAGGAATGGGAAAAGCGCTATCACCAACAGGCTGATGAATGGCGGCAGCAAAATGAATACAATATCAATGAACGGCCTTCCTATCCACGGTTGCTTATACATGGCTTTTCATTTTAGTGATCAGTTTTTTTCCTGCATTCAGCCCCTGGTAAAATGCTTCTTCAAAAATGCTGTCGCCCGCCAAGTCTGTATGCGCAAAATGAATGCGCTCATTAATGGATGCGCTCAACCTGCTGCGAACATTTCCATGCACCAGCCCGGGCAGAGGTTGCGCCATGGCATGGCCCCATAGCAATACGTCTATTTTTTCAACAGCTTCTTCTATGCCGGGATGCACCTTGCGAAGATCATTCAGTATCAGATCCACCCATTCACCATGTGTTTTCTGCTGTGCCGCCTTTCTTTCATCCGATGGTGATAGTTTGGTCAACGGCAGATAATAAGTAAGATTTCTTTTGGGCAGCTGCTGCTCCAAAAACTGGTGCGTTGCCTCTACGTAACCCAGCGATGGGCTATCATACAATACATTGTCCCAGCTCAAAGGTGCGCCAGACCGCTCTTCCAGCGTACTCACTGTAATATTCGCCACCATCCATGGAGCATATTGTAAATGCCGATGCACTTGTTGCAACCGGTCTTGATTGTTCAGTAAGCGCGCAGCAATAAATTGCGGAACCGCAACAATGCATTGCGCAGCTTCTATAGCCTTAACGTTTTTAGTCTTTGTATCGAAATAAGTGATGCGCACATTACCGTCCACTTCTTTAATGCTCACCGCAAGATTACCGGTGCTGATGTGTTCCCCGATATTTTTTGTCAGCTGATTCACAAGGAATCCATTTCCTTCGGGCCATGTCAACACATCCCCGTGTTCCGCGTTGGCGCCTTTTCCTTTTCGCGAAGCAAAATAATGAATACCCATCCATGCGCTTACAATGTTGCAAGGCGTACCAAAATCATCACGCGTGCAATAATCAACATACCAGTGTAGGTATTGGCTGTTAAGATTATGCTGCTTTAGCCATTGCGTCATGGTTATGCTATCGAATACAGTAAATGCTTCGTCCTTGCTGGATTGATCTACAGGTATCGCAAATGCATCTTTACCATCGCTTCCTTTTGCCTGGCGATATTCCTCCATCATTTGCAGGAACTTTGCAATTTCCTTTGCTTCTGCATCAGGCACGCCAAACTGTGGTATGATGCCTTCCTGCCAACGGCCATTGATGTACAATCTTTCCTGCGGATCAAAACACAGGTATTGTTCATTGTAAACAGGAAGGCCTTTATCATTAAACCCGGTGATCACACCGCTTTCGTTCAGGAAACTAAGGTATTCCGGAAGATCATTGTTGGGAATGGGCACATAATGCGCGCCCCAGGGATAAGCAGAAACAGCATTCGAACCATATCTTGAATTACCACCCGCAACTTCTTCCAGCTCGAGCAGCACAAAATCATTCACACCGTTTTTCTTAAGATGCCAGGCAGCAGTTAATCCGCTTACTCCGCCTCCAACAATCACTGCCTGCTTTTTCTCAACGGCTACCGGCTCATCAAAGCGTTGATCTCTCAGCATGTGCCCAATGCCTGCAGAAGAACCCACAATGCTGCCGCCGATCTTCCTGGCTGCTTTGCAAGATGGCAGCAAACCAATGATACCGGCACCGGCAGTTATCCCTAAAAATTTTCTTCTGTCCATAGCTCACTCCAGGTAATTTGCCCATTCTTCTTCAAAATAATTTACCAGCACCTGGTTGTTCAGCTTATTGGGCAACAAGGGCCGATGCGCTTTCATGTCTTCAGGAAAAGTAAGCATCTGCTGAAGCGTGGCCCGGTTCAGGTATTTTAAGCCTGTGGGAAATGCCGCAAACCATGACCGCTCTTTTTGCGTTGTGGCCATGATATATCCCCATTCCCCAAACGACGGCACATAGTTGTGATAATTAACCGTCTCTAATCCAACAAAGCGCAGAGTTGTATCCACGCACCAATAACTATTAGGCGCCACATAAGGTGAGGTGCTTTGTATTACAGCTATGCCGCCAGGCTTCATGGCTTTCCTGAGCATTTGATAAAACAGTGTGCTGTATAATTTACCAATGGAAAAATTAGAAGGATCAGGAAAATCAACAACTACGGCATCAAATGTTTGCCTGTTATCGCGCAGCCAAACAAAAGCATCTGCATTGTATACTTTCACTTTTTTGTTGAGCAAAGAAGACTGGTTGATCCGCAGCAATACTTCCTGCGTGGAGAAAAGTTTTGTCATTAAAGGATCGAGGTCAACCAGTGTGATCTGTTCAACAGAAGGATATTTCAATATTTCACGGACCGCCAGTCCGTCGCCGCCACCTAATACAAGAACATGCCGCGGTTTTTCAACAGATGATAAGGCCGGGTGCACCAGCGCTTCGTGGTAACGGTACTCGTCTGCAGTGCTGAACTGAAGGTTACCATTCAGAAAAAGCCTTGTTTCTCTTTTATTCTTTGTGATCACTAATCGCTGGTAAGGTGATGAAACAGCATACACCACCTGGTCGTTATACGCCATGGTCTCACTATACGCCATGATGT
>JBAVMD010000713.1:0-9366 GCA_049689695.1 Chitinophagaceae bacterium
GTGTACGAAGAGGTGCTGAAGAAAAAGCAGATCGGAATAAAAGATGATTTCTTTGTGCTGGGTGGCGACTCGATAAAATCCATCCAGGTAGTATCCCGCCTCAAGCAAAAAGGTTATTCTTTATCGATACAGGATGTGCTGACCTATCCTGTAGTTGAAGAATTGTCGCAGCACGTAAAAACAACAGGCCGCTCCATAGATCAATCAGCAATAGCAGGGGCAATTCCCTTAAGCCCTGTTCAGCACATGTTCTTTGAGCGTCACGTAGAGAACAATCATCACTATAATCAATCGGTATTATTATACAGCAGCAAAGGCGTATCAGAGATTGCTTTGCGCGCCTGCCTGGAAAGGCTAACAGCGCATCACGATGCTTTGCGCATGGTATTCCGTAAAACAGAATATGGATGGATACAGGAAAACAGGGGTTTTGAACAAGGTTATGGTTTTGAAGAGATCACTGTTGAAAACGAAGAAACATATAAGGCGCAATGCGACCTATCTCAATCAGGCATTAACCTCGAAGAAGGTCCTTTGTTCAAAGCAGTATTATTCCATTGTGTGGATGGTGACAGGCTCTTGCTTGTTGCACATCATCTTGTAATGGACGGCGTATCGTGGCGCATATTGCTGGAAGATTTGTCAAGTCTTTATCAGCAATATTTATCAGGCGAGAACTTATCGCTGCCATTAAAAACAGATTCTTTTCTTTATTGGCAGGAACAACAGTTGGCGTATGCAACATCGGCTGTTCTTCAGAAAGAAGAAGCCTATTGGTCGCAGGTAGAATCAGGCAGCATTAAATCACTTCCACCCGATCATGCTGAAGGGAGCAACCAGGTGAAAGATGCAGGCTCGGTTTCGTTTACGTTAAACGAAGCGTTTACGAACCAGTTGCAAACGAAATGCTATCATGCATATCATACAGAGATCAACGATATACTGCTTACGGCGCTTGTGCGTTCGCTGCAATATATGTTTGATGTTGATAAGGTATTGGTGAACATGGAAGGCCATGGCCGGGAAAACATCAGTGAAGGAATAGATGTAACGCGTACCGTGGGCTGGTTCACCACAAGCTATCCCGTAATACTGCACAAGGCCGATGGAGGACTAAAAGGGCAGTTAATAGCAGTTAAAGAGACTTTGCACCGTGTTCCTAACAAAGGCATCGGTTACGGCATACTTCGTTATCTCTCAGGCAAGCCCTACACGGCGCAACCTGAAGTTGGCTTCAATTACCTGGGAGATTTTGGCTCAGGAGTAAAAGGTGAAAATGAAGAAGACCTGTTTGAATACAGTTATGATTATCGCGGAAACGAAATAAACGGGGAGCTTGAAAGAGGCGTAGTACTGGATGTTTCAGGAATGATTGCGGGCGGCAAATTGCGCATCTCCGTATCATACAGTGAACAGCAATACAATGCAACAACAATTGAAAAGCTCGTAAACAGCTATCGTCAGGAACTGGAAAAGCTTATCGAATGGCTGGCGAAAGAGGAAAAACATTACCTCACACCGGTTGACCTTACTTACAAAGGCTTGACAGTCGAAGAGCTAGCGGAACTGGACCGCAAAGGAGATATAGAAAATGCCTACGAGTTAAGCCCGCTACAGGGTGGTTTGTATTACCACTGGCTGATGGAGCCCGGTTCCGGCGCTTATTACATACAAACGAGCTGCAGGGTAAGCGGGAATATCGACGTAGCATTACTGCAAAGCAGTTATGAAAAGCTCGTACTTCGTCACGCGGTGCTGCGTACACACTTTACACAAATACCAGGCAAAACAGTATTGCAGGTAGTGCGAAAGGATGCCGAAGCTGCATTCCGGTACCAGGACGTTAGCGATGATGATCAATTTTCCGTAGCAGAATACAAAGCTGCTGATTGTTGCAAAGGCTTCGATCTTTCATCCGGATCGCAGATGCGGTTCACGGTGTTGTACCTGGGTGATGATACGTATGAATTTATCTGGAGCCATCACCACATCATCATGGATGGCTGGTGCGGCAGTATATTGATCAGCGAGTTTTTCCAGATCTACTACAATGCATTGCAGGGAAAAAATATTGAACTCAGCAAGGTGCCTGCTTATGCAGATTACATAGCCTGGCTGAACCGGCTGGAAAAAGAAAGCTCCATCCAATACTGGCGCAATTACTTATCAGGTTTCGATACGGTAAGCACGCTCAAGGCAGGTGCGAGATCAGATAAACAGTCGCTGATAAAAGCAATCACGATGCCTGCTGACATGCAGCAGCAAATGACCCGGTTATGCGCAGACTCAGGCATTACAGAAAATACTTTTATACAGGTGATCTGGGGAATACTCCTCGGTCAGTATAATAATACTTCGGATGTAGTGTTCGGTGCGGTGGTTTCAGGTCGCCCGACTGAGTTGGATAGAGTAGAAGACATGGTTGGTCTCTTCAGTAATACCATACCGGTGCGCATACAGCCTGCTGATCAGACCATCAATGAACTATTGAAACAGGTTCAGCAGGATGCAATAGCCGCTTCACGTCATCATTACATTCAACTCGCCGAAGTGCAGGCAGTGAGCAAGCCGGGAAGGAATTTATTTGATAATGTGATCGTGTTCGAGAATTACCCGGTGCAGGAAATGGTTGCAGAAGGGATCGGAAACGCTGATGTGTTGAACTTTATTTCTTCTGATGTGCTGTACGCACAGATCAATTATGATTTCACGGTAACTGTTGTTCCCGGAGCTGCTTATCATTTCCGTTTCGATTGCAACGGCAACTATTTTAATGAGGCACAGCTTGACCGGCTCGAAGACCATCTGCTCCGCATTATGGAACAGGTATTGAACAATCCTGCCGGTTACATTCATGAAATTGATTGTTTAAGTGAAAATGAAAAGGAGCAATTGCTTGTTGATTTCAACACAACGGCCAATCCGGAGTTTAAGAATCAAACGCTGGTAAACCTGTTTGCTCAACAAGTACAGCGCTCGCCGGATGCAGCAGCAGTGGTCTTCGAAAACCGCAGCTTCAGCTATGCTGAGCTGGATGAAATATCCAACCGTCTTGCTAACTATCTGAAGTTAGAATACAAGGTTGGTAAGGATGATAAGGTTAGTGTAATGCTCGATCGTTCCGATAACCTGATCATTGCAATACTGGCTGTATTAAAAAGCGGTGGCGCCTATGTGCCCATCGATGCACAATATCCTGAGACAAGAAAAGAATTCATACTTAAAGACACAGAAGCCCGCGTATTGTTGACGCAGACAGACCATATCTTCGATCTTGATTATTACAGCGGCGCGGTGTTCGCAATGGATGTTCAGCTCGGCATGCTTGATAACAGCGATGCCTTGGTTGAAAGCGAAATTGATGCTGAGTCTCTTGCGTATGTGATCTATACATCTGGTTCTACAGGCCAGCCTAAAGGAGTAATGGTAGAACACAGGGCGATTGCGAATACGATACAGGCGCAGCAATCTATTTTTGATGTTCATCCCGGTTTTCATCATCTGCAGTTTGCCTCTTCCTCATTCGATGCATCGGTATCTGAAATATTCGTTGCGTTGTGCTCAGGCGGAGCTTTGTATATTATCAGCGACGAAGAGAAAAAAGATCCGGTGAGGCTGAAGCAATTTATAGAAGATAACCACATCGATATTGCAACCATTCCACCTGCTTACCTGCAGTTGTTGGAAGCGTCAGACCTTCAATCATTGAAAAGACTGATCACGGCCGGCGAAGCAGCCGTGAAAAATAAGGCAGCAGATTTTTCGGCTTACGGAGATTATTACAATGCATATGGACCTACAGAAACAAGCATCTGCGGGACAGTATTTAAAAACCCGAAAGGATGCACGATAGAACATAACCTGGTGCCCATTGGCAAACCAATCCCGAATGCAGCCATTTACATACTCAGTGAAAAGCTGCACCTGATGCCGGTAGCGCAGGCGGGCGAAATTTATATTGGGGGCGATGGATTGGCCAGGGGATACTTAAATAAAGAAGCATTAACACAGGCTTCATTCATAGATAATCCTTTTAAACAAGGTGCGCGACTGTACAAAACAGGTGACCTTGGCCGTTGGCTTGCCGATGGAAATATTGAATTTTTGGGACGCAAGGATAGCCAGGTAAAGATCAATGGATACCGCATCGAGCTCGATGAAATCGCAAACGCAGTGCTTCAGCATTCTGGTGTTAAAGAAGCTGTGGCAACAATAAAAGAGGAGAAGGATGGCAACAAAGACATCGCCGTATACTTTGTGCCAAATGATGAAAATGCAGATGTACCGGATTTCAAGGAAGATATAAAAAGAGCGATCCTGCGCCAGTTGCCTGCATACATGGCGCCGCGTTATTTTGTTCAGATGGCTGCCATGCCGCTGACCACAAGTGGAAAAATAGACAGGAAAGTTTTACCTGGTCCTGCACTGCTCGACCAGCAAACCGGTGAAACCTTCATTGCACCAACGGATGAAACAGCTAAATCATTGGCGCTGATATGGGCCGATGTATTGGATACAGATAGTAAGATCGGATTGAAAGATAATTTCTTTGATCTCGGAGGCCACAGCTTAAAAGCCATTAAGCTGGTTAGCCAGATCCACAAGGACTTTGATGTTAAGCTGGGTCTGAAGGAATTGTTCAACTATGTAACCCTGGAAGAACAGGCTTTATTGATAGCTACGCAAAAAAGAACTGCTTTCCGATCGATCGCCTCTGCACCTTTGCAAGAAGATTACCCGCTTTCATCTTCCCAAAGAAGATTATGGGTGCTCAGCCGCTTCGAAGAAGGATCATCTGCTTACAATGCCCCAGGTGTGCGCGTGCTTATAGGTGAATTGAATCGCGAAGCTTTTTCTTACGCATTTAATGCATTGATCGAAAGGCATGAGATACTAAGAACGGTATTCAGGTTGAATGAAGAAGGAGAGGTGAGACAAGTAATACTGGAACCATCGGAAGTAAACTTCTCAGTAGCGTATAGCGATCTGCGCACAGAAGATCAGGATAAAAAAATTCAGGATTTTATACGTGATACACTTACAAAGCCTTTTGATCTTTCAGCAGGTCCTTTATTGCGTGCTTCATTGTTCCAGGTAACAGATAACGAGTGGGTGTTCGCTTACGCAATGCATCACATCATCAGCGATGCCTGGTCAATGGATATATTGGTGAAGGAATTATTGATGCTGTACAATTCCAGGCTTCACGGAGAGGATAATGTATTGCAGCCTTTAAAAATTCAATTCAAAGATTATGCATACTGGCAGCAGCAACAGGTAAAAGGAGAAGCATTGCAGTCGGGTAAGCAATATTGGTTGAAACAATTTGCAGATGAAGTGCCGGTGCTGGAACTGGTGACCGACAAGCCGCGTCCTGCTGTAAAAACTTACAACGGTGCATTTGTACACAGGAAACTGGATGAGAATGTGAGCAAGGAAATGATATCGCTGAGCCAGGAACAGGGAAGCACCTTATTCATGGGACTGATGGCAGCTGTGAACGTATTGCTCTACAGGTATACCGGCCAGGAAGACATCATCATTGGAACAACAATAGCCGGCAGGGAACATGCTGACCTCGCAGACCAGATCGGCTTCTATGTAAATACACTTCCGGTAAGGACCGCATTTAAGGGATCAGATGATTATACAAGCTTGCTTGAAAAAGTAAGAACAATAACGCTTGAAGCTTATGCAAACCAGGTATATCCTTTTGATGAGTTGGTGGGCGAACTGCGCCTGCAGCGTGATATGAGCCGTCATCCTTTATTCGATGTATTGGTAGAATTGCAGGATGTAAGTGCAGGCAATAAAGCACCGGTTGAACTGGAGGGACTTATTGTAAAAGAATACCAGCAGGAGGGTGACGTAGTAAGCAAGTTCGATCTACGCTTTGCTTTTGCAAAGTCTGACGATGATACATCGCTGATGCTGGAGTACAACACTGACCTGTACAACCGGGATTCGATTGAGCGTATGGCCACCCATCTTGAAAATCTGCTGAGGGCAATTGTTTCTTCTCCGGTTACGCCTGTCAGCCAGCTTGATTATATAAGCAACGAAGAAAAAAACGCGCTGCTGTCATCGTTCAATAACGATGCTGCTCCTTTGCCATACACATCGATTGTATCATTGTTTCAGCAACAGGCGGCAAAGCAACCTGATGAAATTGCTGTAAGCTTTAATGCAACGAAGCTTACTTACAGGGAGTTGGATGAGAAGTCAGACAAGCTGGCGAATTATTTAAGGAACAGGCATGCCATCAGGCCAAATGATCTTATCGGCATTATGTTAGACAGGTCTGAAAAAATGATCATATCCATACTCGCTGTATTAAAATCCGGCGGCGCCTACGTTCCTATTGATCCTGCCTATCCACTTTCAAGGAAAGAGTATATGATGCTGGACACGCAGATAAAACTGCTGCTGACGCAAACGGATTACATTTTCGATCTTGATTATTATACAGGCGATGTGTTTGCTGTAGATGTAGAGCTGGACATGCTTGCCAACGTTACGGAGCTTATCGAGAATGATACAGCACCATCCGCATTGGCTTATGTGATCTATACATCAGGTTCAACTGGCCAGCCCAAAGGCTGCTGTCTTACACATGCTAATCTTTCAAACTATATTCAGTGGGCGAATAATTATTATCATTTCAGCGAATCCGGCAAACCTCATTTCGGATTGTACACTTCGCTTTCATTTGACCTTACGGTAACAAGTATTTTCTGTTCGCTTACAAAAGGCGGAATCTTAACCATCTATCAGCAGCATGAGGATATTGCAGACATCTTGCGCCATAGCTTCAGCAATACGACAGGCATAAACAGCATAAAGCTCACACCTGCGCATATATTGTTATTGAAGCATCTTGAATTGGATTCATCTGGTATGCAGTGCGCCATTATCGGAGGTGAAGAAGTAACGATGGAGCATGTAAGAATATTAAAGCAACTGAATCCATCGATGAAGATATATAACGAATACGGACCAACGGAAGCAACAGTGGGCTGTATTGTAACAGAGTTGGAAGAGAATGTTCCTGTGCTGATAGGTAAACCTGTATCCGGCGCAAGGGTTTATATTCTCGATGAAAAAGATCAGCTGTGCCCCATAAATGTTCCTGGTGAAATATGCATTAGCGGTGCTGGCCTTGCACAAAAGTATCTTAATAAGCCCGAGATGACTGCAGAAAAATTCGTTGCCGATCCATTCAATGAAGGAGAACGCATGTACAGAACGGGAGATATCGGCAGATGGCTTTCGGATGGCAACATGGTGTTTCATGGAAGAAAAGATGAACAGGTAAAGATCCGCGGTTACCGGGTAGAGCCCGGAGAAATTGAAGTTGCATTGCAGGCATACCCTGGTGTGAACTCCGCAGTTGTTGTCACCTTTAGTGGCAGCGACGGAAAAGAACTGGCTGCATATATCACTACAAAAGAAGTGGTTGATATGAACGATTTGCGTGCAAATCTTGCAAAAGCACTGCCTGCTTATATGGTGCCGGCGTACATCATGCAGTTGGAACAATTGCCATTCACAATAAATGGAAAGATCGATAAGAAAAACCTGCCGCATCCCACGGCATCAGGTTCAGCAAATAAAACAAGCTATGTAGCCCCAAGAAATGAAACAGAAGAAAAACTCGTGCATATCTGGAGCGAAGTATTGGAAACCGAACCGGGAAAGATCGGTGTGCATGATAATTTCTTTGATCTGGGCGGACATAGCCTGAAGGCAACACGCGTTGCCAGCCAGGTGCATAAAACGTTCGGCATAAATATTAACCTGAACGAGATCTTTTCAAATCCAACCATTGAAGCGATCGCAAATATCATCAGGGTAGACGCCCTGGTGGAGCATTCAAAAAACATCAGAACAGGAAACAGAAATACCAACGAAGTATGAAAGATGTAGTAAACCTCATCCTCGAGCTTGCGGAAGAAAACGTCAATATCTACCTGGAGGATTCGAAATTAAAGATCGATACGCCCGGAGGTATGCCCCTTGACGAAATTATAGCCAAGATCAAACCAAACAGGGATCGGATCATTGAATATTTATCTGCTGCAAGAAGCAAGAAGGTAGCTTCCATACCCAATGCCCAGGTGCAGAACGATTATCCGGTGTCTTCATCGCAAAAGCGCTTGTGGATATTGAGCCAGTTGGAAGAAGCAAGTGTTGCCTACAACATGCCGGCTGCTTATGTATTTACGGGCAGAGTAAATAAATCAGCGCTTGAGCGCGCATTAACAGCAATGATCGCGCGCCATGAAATACTCAGAACGGTATTTGCCAGTGATGAGGAAGGCGGTGTCAGGCAGATCGTGTGTGAGCCTGAAGAAATGCCGGCGCTAATTAACTACTATGATCTGCGTAAAGAATCTGAGCTTGAACTTTTAGTAGAAGACCTGCTGGAAGAAGCATACACTGCACCGTTCGATCTTACACGCGGCCCTTTGATCAGGCAATCGCTCATCAGGCTGGAAAATGAAAAATGGATCTTTCAATACACCATGCATCATCTTATCAGCGATGGATGGTCGATGGGAGTATTCTTAAAAGAGATGCTGTACCTGTACAACAGCTATGTGCAGGAAATAGATCCCATTCTCCCGGAATTACAGGTGCAATACAAAGACTATGCGGTCTGGCAACAGGAAGAGCTGCAAGGGCAAGCGCTGAATGCACATAAAAACTATTGGCTCGAAAAATTCGGAGGCGAGCTGCCTGTATTGGAGCTGCCAACAGACCACGTGCGACCCGCAATAAAATCCTACAAAGGAGATATTGTAACGAAAGTAATCGGCACAGAACTTACGGGCGGAATAAAGAAATTATGTCAGGAACAGGGAGCTACTTTGTTCATGGGATTATTGGCCGCTGTGAATACTTTACTGCACCGTTATACCAGCCAGGAAGATATTATTATTGGAAGCCCGATAGCAGGCAGGGATCATGCAGACCTTGAAACACAGATCGGTCCTTACATAAACACACTGCCGCTGCGAACAAAGCTCAGCGGAAAGCAATCGTTCCGGAAATTATTGAGCAGCGTTAAAGAAACTGCTCTCGCTGCCTACCAGCACCAGGTATATCCTTTTGATGAATTGATAGAGCAATTGAATATAAGAAAGGATATGAGCCGCAACCCGCTGTTTGATGTGATGGTAGTACTGCAGAATGCCGATGCAGGCAGGGCATCTATCGAAAAAGATCTCGGTGAGCTGAAAGTAGAACCGTATGCGGCAGCGGAGCATGTTATCAGCAAGTTCGATTTGCTGTTTGATTTTTCTGAACAGCACGATGAATTGAAGTTGGGGATAGAGTACAATACTGCTATTTACAACCGTTCAA
>JBAVMD010000714.1:0-6052 GCA_049689695.1 Chitinophagaceae bacterium
GTGGATTCATCCCAGCAATTTTTTACTTCGCCGCCATTTCCTTCACCTTATCAAGCAATTGATCCAAATCCTTTCGTTCTAAAAGCTTTCCATTTGCAATAACTGCATATATCTTCCTGGTGTTGGCGATATTTTCAAGCGGATTTGCATTCAGCAAAACAAGATCGGCGATCTTTCCTTTTTCAACGGTACCGAAATCTTTCTCTTTCTGCAGAAATTTTGCCGGGTTGAACGTAGCAATTTTCAATACTTCACTATTTGACAAACCGGCCTCCACCAAAGCCTGCAGCTCCAGGTGTAAACCAAAGCCCGGAACAACAAAAAGCGCCCCGGCATCAGTACCCGCAAGGATGTTTACATGAGCATCATGCATTTCCTTTACGATCCTGCTCCGCATTTCATAATGCTTTAACCGGTGTTCTTCAATGGTGTTGCGGCTGAGATTTTGAAAAGGAGTATGCCAGCCCGCAACCTGGGCTTTAGGCAGGTATTTCAGCAAACTGTCTTTCAGCGCTTCATCTTCATTAGCAATAAACCAGAGCGGTTTATAGAAAATGATCGTAGGACAGCTCCATGTACCGTTATGTGCCATGCGATCAAATAATTTCCTGGCTTTTTGTTTGTCGTATGTCAGGGCTGCTTTTGCTTCAGCTTGCCCCCAGTTTTGTTGTGTGATATTCTTTCTTAGTTCGTTCTCCTCTGTTGAGCAGGAAACGAGAATATCAAAATTATGCTCGATGGTTTTCTGGCCCATGTCAGATACCTGCATAGCGGTCATAGAAAAAGGAACATGTCCTTCAACAGGAATTTTTTGCTTACCTGCTTCTTCTGCAATTGCTTTATAAATTTCTGCCGTCAAAAGATTATAGGGCTTAATAAAATCTGCGCCCGACTCCTTGTATAACTTCACGAGTGTTTTTGCTTCCTCTGCCGTGGCAGTAGCTGTTGCTACTCCAAGCCTTGTTCCCGGTCCATCCAGTATTTTATAGGTGAGCGCTCCCAATCTTGGTCCCGTTAATTTGCCTTCTTCCACATTTTTCCTGATCCGGTTTACTTCTTCAACAGGCAAATTATTTCCCATTTCCCGCACGCCGGTAATTCCGTTTGCTATCAATAACGGAAAGCTGTATTCGTATCGTTTGTCTGTAAGTGTATGCGCATGCATATCCCACAAACCAGGTATCAGGTATTTGCCGCTGCCATCTATAACAGTGGCATTTTTCAGGTCAACTGTTTTTTTGCTTACCGAGCTAATCCTGTTTCCCCGGATAACGACTATATTGTTCTTTTCTATCTTGCCACTTATTACATTGATAACTGAAACATTTTTTATTACCAGGGTGTTTTGTGCAACGCTCAAAAGCGGAAGAAGAATTATGAAGCAGAGCTGTAAGTTCTTTTTCATACAATAGCAATGTTAATGGATGACCTCAAACTGATGCGGCCGGAATATGTAAATTACAATAAACCCACCAAGCGGAAAATGCCCTGTTTATGGTATTTTTAATAAACACTGCAATGCAATGCTCAAGGCCTGAAGGTTACAATAAGCGGTACATGATCGCTGTACAACTTCCATGCACCGTATTCGCCAATTTCAACGGATTGAAGCTTGTCTTTCAGGTCGGCCGACATAAAACAATAATCGAGGTGGTAGGGTTTATCGATATGCTTGTATAAATAAAATGTAGGGTGCTGTTCTTTGCCCTGCATTTGCTGGTAGTGCGAATGATAGCAACTGGTAATTCCTTTTGCCTCCAGGAAGCGTACAACATTTGAATGATTTCCCTCCCTGTATTTTCTGTCCCAGATAGTGTTGCTGTTAAAATCGCCAATCAGCAACGTATTCTTTCGCTTCAGGCTTTTTTCATAATGATGAATGGCTTTCCAGACCTGTTCAACATATTGCCCGTCCGGATCATCAGGGTTATTCGCCCAGATAGCATACAGATTCAGATCGTATTGTCCATTGGTGGCAGCAATGGGAACTATCATTTTTAAATGGGGATTGTGTGTTCTTCGCGACTTCAGCTTGAAATTATTGTAGGAGAAAATCGCAAGGCCTTTATTCTTATTTGTTCCAAACCAAAGCATGCTGGTTGGTTTAAGGATATCCTCACCGAACTTTAATTTCTCCGGGTGCTCGCATTCAGGAACTACGAGAATATCCGGTTTATGCGTTAAGATAAAACCAGCCTTTTTCCTAAACGCCATATTGCAATTCCAGGTGATGACTTTCATGGTTGACGAACTTCTCATTGTAAAATAACGCTTTTCCGGCAGTTCGTTGACCGACATCCGCCGTCTGTTGACACGCCTTTTTTCTTCTTAATTCAATATAGTATCATTGAATCCGGATGGCAGGATGGCTATAATCAAGGTCGTCAAGCCATTCATTAAAACAACCAACAATTAAACAAAACGATCAATTATGAAACAGATCATTATTGCGGCTATCATCGTTGCTATGGTACTGCCCTGCTGTTAGCACATACGGCTCATGTTAAAAGCATGAGCCGTTATTGTTTTTGTTGCAACCGTCCAACCGCTTGTTCAAGCCAATAAATGAAAATGGAAAAAAGAGATCAACTTATAAAATTCGGGGAAGACGTAGAAGGGTATAGCATCCCTGTGTTAAATGAGCGGGAGATAAGGGCAGCGGCGGGCCTGATGTTCCTGGCTTTGTTCATGTCGCTGATGTTGATCCTGTTTGAACAGGACTTTATGCTGGTGAAATACGTAATTATTGTTTTTCTGACTGATTTTATCATTCGTGTATTTATTAGTCCCAGGTTTGCTCCTGTGCTGATCATCGGCCGCCTGGTGGTCAGCAACCAGGTGCCGGAATATGTAGGCGCCGCCCCGAAAAAGTTTGCCTGGAAAATAGGGCTGGCATTAGCAAGCGGCATGTTCCTGCTGCTGGTTGTGCTCAATACTTATAGTACCATATCAGCAGTTACCTGCTTTGTGTGCCTGCTCTTCTTGTTTTGTGAATCCGCTTTTGGTATATGCGTGGGCTGTTGGATGCATGGCCTGTTTTACAAACATGAAGCAATGCTATGCCCGGGCGAAACCTGTAAGGAAGTAAAAAAACAGGCCATTCAGCAGACATCGCGTGTGCAGTTGCTTATTGTTTTAGGGTGCATAATTTATCTGATACTGGCCATGGTTCTTTTCAATGAATACTTGCGGGAAGCGCCGGGGAGTTTGAGGGAGGTGGTGAGGTATTGAGCGGTGAGTTGTGAGCTGTGAGCTGTGAGCTACGAGCTATGAGCTGTGAGCTGTGAGGAGGTCGCTTAATAGCTGGCTTTTCCGGAGAGGAGGTCGATGGGATGATATTCAGGCAAAGGCGTTATAGGGAGCAGTTCTTTTGGAACTAATGGACTGTTTACTTCCACTTCAATTCCCTTCCACCAGGCAAGCTTTGCATAAGCAATGGCAGGCTGAGAAATAAACTCGCCAATCAATACATGGTGTTTATTCCTGGCCTTGTGTACTTTGGGAGATACAAATTGATTGAGTATCTCCTCCATCTTTTCCTTGTTCTTTTCTGCTAATGCCGTATAAAATGCAGCGTCCAGATGCATATTGAACTTAGGGGCGATCCGCGTATTCATAACTGTCATCGCCCGTTCGAACTCACTCCAGTTCTCATTGATCAGGCATTGCATGATATACACAGGTGCGGCCGATCCCTTATTAATGGCGTATTCCAGGTTACTATGCTTCAGGTTTGCATACTGCTCAACAAGCTCCCTGCTGTTGCTCAGCAGGGCATAACCCAGGCGGAGAATACCGGAATCTAAAATTTTTTCATCGTATTTATTGGTCAGCAGTACGTCCATCAGTGCCGCATTGTAAAAATGCAGCCTGGCGAGGGGGAGGTTGTTATCGATAAAAAAAGCTTTCAGCCCCAGGCATTCGAAATGACCGTGAAAGGTCATGGATATAAATCGTTCATTGGTCCTTCCTTCCTGCAGGGAAAGCTTCAACCTGGGCAGGTTATTGATGATGCTTTCGTAGACCGCGATCAGTCTTTCTTCTTTGCTTGCTGTATTATCCATGGAGGGCTAAAAATAAACAAGATCGCAATACTGTACGCCGGATCTTCGATCCGGTGCCCGGCAGCGGCCTATACCGCCAATTTGACAACTGTTCGATAAATCCCCAAAAATTGTTAGCTTATATCCTAATCGAATCTTAGACGAATCTCAGTAAATAGTACATTTTGACAGTTTGATATAATCTGATCGAACATGAAAAAGCAAATGCCGATCATCTTGGTTTTAGCTCTGCTGCCGACGCTCGTTGGCTGTAACACTAACACCACTGATAATACATCGCACACTCAAACCAAATCACCTGCAATGACCATTACTGTAGAAACAATGAAGCTGGTGCTTGATGCGTTCAATCGCCACGACCTCGATGCTATTATGGAATTCTTCTCCGATGATTGCACCTTCGATATGCCGAGAGGCCCCGAGCCCTGGGGACAACGCTACGTGGGCAAAGCGCAGGTGCGTGAAGGGCTTGCCGCCCGCTTTAAAGGAATCCCTGATGTGCATTATGGTGAAGATGTTCATTGGATCTCAGCCGACGGTAAAGCAGGTGTGTCTGAATGGACGCTCACAGGAACAACCACTGCAGGCGTTAAAATAAATGTGCGTGGCTGTGATCTTTGGGAATTTCAGAACGGCAAAATATCCAGGAAGAATTCTTATTGGAAGATAGTGGAGCGTTGAATGCTCCGGAATTTCCGGCAGAATATTATCAGGCATGCTGGATTATAAAGTTATATTTGATATCTTCCCTCTGTATTCCCCTCTATTAATAATCATCAAGCTGCTGTTATGAAAAAAATTGCTTTTGTTGCCCTTGCCGTATGTATTTCAATATTGGCCTTTACACAAGACGCTCCAGGTTGCAAGGATAACCCTATGTTCAGCCGCATGCCTAATACTGTTATTGGCGAATGTTCATCCAATTACGATGAAATGGAGATCTGGATTGGTGCAGATAATAAAGTAACAAAGGAAGGCACCAAAACTACCATACAATACAACTATGAACTGGAAGAAGCTACTGCTCCATCTTTTTTTCAGATAGTTAAGAACTTTGAAAACGCCATATTAAAAACCGGTGGAAAAAGGATTTATTACAGTAAAGACGCAGGTGTAGCCACTTTTCAAACCCGCTCGGGAAATAAGGATGTATGGGTTATACTGAATGATTTTGGCGGTTCTAAAAAAGGGAACTTTGAACTGATTACTCTTGAAATGGAAGGCATGAAGCAGGACATTAGTGCCAGTGAAATGTTAGAGGCCATCAATAAAAATGGTTCCATAGCGCTCCAGATCAATTTCGAAACCGGCAAGTCTGTTATAAAGCCGGAATCGCAGAAAATAATTGACCAGATTGCAGAAATGCTCACAGCTGATGCCGCAATGAAAGTTAGCATAGAAGGACATACTGATAATGTAGGAACACCCGCATCAAATAAAACACTTTCAGAAAACCGTTCAAAAGCTGTTATGGCAGCGCTCATCAGTAAAGGCATCAATAAAACCCGCCTCTCTTCAAAAGGCTGGGGACAGGAAAAACCAATTGGCGACAACGCTACCCCGGAAGGCAAAGAACAGAACAGGAGGGTTGAGATTGTGAAATTATGATCTCTACAAAATGCAGTTTTTTTAGTTGTTGTTCTGCTTGCATGAAATTATTCTTCCGGGAGTATCTCTGTCAATCCGTTACCTCGCCAATGATCTCAGTTTTTTTAGTTGTACTTCTGCATTGCTGTTCTCAGGATCTAATTTTAATGAGCGCTCGTAATTTGTGATAGCAAGTTTTATTTCTCCCAGCTCTGCATACATTTCTCCCAGGCTGTCAAACGCGTTTGCGCTCTCAGGGTATAAGTAAACATTCAGCTTGAATACTTCCAGCGCATCGGGCAGCCTGTTTTGACGAAGCAGTTTATATCCCCAGGTATTTACGTCGTCTTCCGCTAACTTAAACTGCTTATTTGTTTCACTGATCTTTTTGGTTGCTGCAA
>JBAVMD010000715.1:0-4816 GCA_049689695.1 Chitinophagaceae bacterium
GTAAATAAAGAAAACGGCATACAGCAGACTTTTACAGTCTAAAGTAATCTGTTATGAAGAAGATATTCTTTCTTGCCATCAGTCTGCTTATTGCAGCTGCATTTGCGCAGAACTATGCACAAGCAAAGCGCAATTTCAAAACATTCCGGTCAGATGTACTTACGCAATGGATGGACCTGCATTGCGGGTTGATTAAAAGCACCAAAGGCATCGGGCATGTAGCCTATTCAAATCATTTTGCTTATACCGGCATCGCGGTTTATGAAGCCTGCCATGGCAGCAATAAGCAATACATTTCATTGTCCAATCAGCTTAATGGCTTAAAGGGATTTCCTGCAGCACGTTCCGGCACATACTGGCCAGCCAGCGTAACCGCGGCCTATTCACAAATGTTGAGGCATTTCTATCGCTCGTTTGAAGAATGTATTGTGCGTATAGATTCGCTGCAGGCTGAACAAGAAAAAATGTTTGCAGTTTCAGGTATAGCGACCGATGTATTGAAGAGCAGCAAAGACTATGGAGATGCCGTAGCCACTGCTGTTACCGATTGGGCTAAGAGCGATAATTCGATCGTAACAACTGCTTTTACCTTGCAGGAAGGTGAAGGATTATGGAAGCCTACACCGCCTGCTTTTGCAGCCGCAGCGTTGCCTTATTGGGGTGATAAGCGGGGGTTTACCAATAACCTGCTTACTATAGCAGATGTGCTGAAAAGTCCGGTCTATTCATCAGACTCCAATGCCGCGTTTTATAAAATGGCAAAAGAGGTTTACGATGTTTCTGTAAGCCTGACACCGGAGCAAAAGGCCACTGCTTTATATTGGGACGATTCGCCCAATGGTAGCTATATCAGCGTGTTTGGCCATTGGACGTCCATTCTTTCTTCGATCATAAAAAGCAAACAGCTTTCGCTTGTGCAGGCTGCGGAAGCTTATGCAAAAATGAGCATGTCCATGCACGAAGCATCTATTGTTACCTGGAGAGGGAAGTATAAATACAATGTGCTGCGGCCGGTCACTTATATTCAAAGCAACTTCGATAAGGATTGGCTGCCTGTAATTCCTACTCCGCCTCATCCTGAGTTTCCTGCGGCCCATGCTACACTTTCTTATTCTGCCGCAACCGCACTTTGTGCGCTTTTCGGTGAACATTGCGCTTTTACCGATGCAACTTACATCAGCCTCGGCATGCCTGCGCGGTCTTATACATCAGTTAAGGACGCGGCAAGAGAAGCCGGCATGTCGCGACTTTACGGCGGCATTCATTACCGCTATTCTATTGAGCAGGGATTTGTGTTGGGAGAAAGAGCTGCGCGGCATGTGTTGCGGAGCGTGAAGTTTAAGTAACTAATTACTCCCAAACTCTGCCCTCCCCTCCGCCAGCTCCATCAAAGTAAGCCTTGGCAAAGTATAGCTCAGTTTGTGAAGCGCTTCGCATTTCAGGTAATACTGCTTGCCGCTTTTGGCATCGAGCGTTAGTGTGATCACTGTATTTCTGATAGTTTCTTTGGCCGATATTTTAATACTGCCTTCCGGCACTTCTATCTTCAGGCGAACGCCATTGGTAATAGTAGCAACAGCAACATCGTTAAAATAAATATCGTACGTGGCCAGCGCATTCATGAATTTAGCGGGACGATAAATAAAGATCGCCGCTTTCTTTGCTGTTGACGTGTCGGCCGCGGAAACCCTGCTCAGCGCAATGCTGTCTGCCCGCGGATTGGTAACGCTTTTGCCCGTGAGGCCCTTTCTCTCTTTTATCCAGAGTGTGTCCTGGAGAACTGTTTTGTTCGAAACTTTGTCCAGAGCAGTTCTTACTACATAGTAATCCTCCGTTACGCTCAATATTTCGCATATGATCTTATGCTTCCTGAAAATATCCTGATCTGCTTTTACTCTTTGCTCGCCACCGGAAATATATTTTAAAGAATAAGTGCAGTCGTTGATCCAGGTCACCTCCCAGAAAATGGTCTCTTTTCTTTTTTTGGTGATCTCGCGTTGCGTTTCTCCATTGCGGATGTATATGCTGGAAAAGTCGTTGGCGGAGTAATAATTGAAAGTGCCGTTCCTTACATCTGCGCACGTTAGTGGTTTGGATTGTGCAAGGCCGGCCAGCGGGCAAATGAACAGGCTGAAACTCAATAGCAGAGCGACCTTCAGGCTTAGGGTCTTGGGCATGGTTCAGAGGTTTAGGGCCGGCAAATATAGGCAACCCGGCCAGATCATAGAACAAAAAAGAACCCGAGGTAGACACCACGGGTATAACTAGCTCTTGAGAAATTTTACTCTTAAAAATAGTCAACTCACCTGCTCAGTATGTAACCTGCCGGTCATATTATTTTTAGAATTAACTTGTAAAATGCAATTCAACTCATCCAGGATAACAGGCAGAATTGGCCGGGTGAGAAAAAACCTGAAGCAGGGTTTATCGTTGGCCTGGGCCGCATCTCCGCGTTTATTGATCCGCTATACTTTGCTGGGCATGTTCACCGCAATCATGCCGCCGGTTACCGTGTACCTGGGCGCTATGCTGGTGAACCGCATTGCTTTTGCGCGTGCGCAGTCGCTGGGGCTGGAGGATATTCTTCCGATCATTATCGGGTTGTGGCTGGCCATGGGATTACAACGTGCTATAGGGGCATACATCGGCACGGGAAGGAACCTGTATGTGCGCAGGGTTCAATTGGAAGCAGAGCGCCGCCTGCTGGAAAAGGCTTCGAAAGTAGACCTCGGGCATTTTGATAATTCTGACTGGCACGATCGTCTTGCACGCGCCAAGCGCGATATTTCCTGGAGACCAGGTGATCTTACATGGTCCGTACTGGGCTTATCAGGAAACATTGTGACCATGCTGCTCATGGCAGGCTTGCTGGCAAGTCTTCACTATGTACTTGTATTGCTTGCCCTGGCAGCATCGCTGCTCTCGCTCATTATTGAAAGCCGCGTTACTACCAGGCTCTATAAATTCTTTTACAAAGAAGCTCCGGAGGAACGTGAGCGTGAATACATTGGCGACCTGCTGGTGCAGCCGCGTTCAACCAAAGAAATACGGGCTTACGTTCTTGCTGATTACCTGCTGGGAAGACATAATGATCTCTCCGAAGAGCTCTTCAGGCAAAGGGCAAAGATGTTTCGCTCCAGTACGCGCATCTCTATACTTAGCGGACTGGTAACAGGAACAGCGCTGGCGCTGGCATATGTATTTGTAGGAATGCGTGGCATAGAAGGCACCATCGACCCCGGCGGGGTGGTGCTGGTGATAGGTGCATTCAGTTCGGTTGCAGGTACACTGGGACAGATATCGAGCACTTTTGTAGCGGTTGACCAGCACACGACTTTCCTGCAGGATTATTTCTCTTTTCTTTCCATTGAAAGATTGTTGCCTGTACCAGCCAACCCTTCGGTAATTCCACCCGGGCCTATTGATGGAATTATATTCGAGAAGGTATCGTTCAGGTATCCGGGCGGAACAGAATCTGCATTGGAGCAGCTTGACCTGCACATTCGCCCCGGTGAGTTGATGGCCCTTGTAGGAGAGAATGGCGCAGGAAAAAGCACACTCATAAAATTGCTGCTGCGCTTTTATGATGCGCATGAAGGAAGCGTAAGTATATCTGGAATTGATGTAAAAGAGATGGACCCCGAAACGCTGCGAAGCCGCATTGGCGTGCTGTTCCAGGACTTTGCCAACTACGAGTTGAGCGTGCGTGAGAATGTAGCCATGGGCAGGCCTAACGGGCAGCCGAATGATTTACGTGTAATGAAAGCGCTGCAGGATTCGCACAGCGAATGGCTGGTAAAAAAAATGCCGCATGGGCTGGATTCTAAAGTGGGCAGGCTTTTCGAAGGGGGACACGATCTGTCCGGCGGCGAGTGGCAAAGGCTTGCGCTGGCGCGGATAATGTATCGCGATGCGGACATCTGGATACTGGATGAGCCTACATCTTCACTGGACCCGGAGGCAGAAGCAGCCATCTTTGCAGAGCTGAAAGAAAACCTCAAAGGCCGCACGGGCATTGTGATCTCACACCGGTTTTCTACTGTTCGCATTGCAGACCGGATAGCGGTAATTGCAGACGGAAAAGTAACGGAACTGGGTACGCACGAGGAATTATTAAGGGCCGGAAACCGGTATGCTGCGTTGTTTGAATTGCAGGCTTCCGGCTACCGCTAAGTGAAATGCGAATAAAATGCGAACAAAAAATTCATGTTTTCATAGGGAGTTTGGTACTTTAATGTAATTTTATTGCTATTATCGGGAGGCGGATTGATAGTGCGAACGTGATTGATAATTTTTTTTATTAACTCATTAAATTCAAACGTCATGGCAAAAGCAGCCAAAAAAGCAGCGAAAAAAGGTGCAAGCAAAGCAGCACCAAAAAAAGCCGCTCCTAAAAAAGCAGCACCAAAGAAAGCCGCTCCTAAAAAAGCAGCAGCTAAAAAATCTGCAAGAAAACCAAATGCAGCCTTCATGGCTCCTCTGCAACCAAGCGCTACTCTGGCAGAAGTTGTAGGCAACAAACCAATGCCGAGAACAGAGGTTATTAAAAAGATCTGGGATTACATTAAGAAGAACAATCTTCAGGACAAGAAGAACCGAAGAATGATCAATGCAGACGAAAAAACAAAAAGTCTGTTTGGTAAAGACCAGATCTCTATGTTCGATCTGGCTAAAATTGTGAACAAACACGTTAAGTAGAGTTCAGCCATTCAAACGCAATATCAATCCGGGTCATGTGATCCGGATTTTTTATTTATATAAATTGTTCGTGAGTAAGCGAATACAGGGAACGCGGATCATTAGGATTTGTTAGGAT
>JBAVMD010000716.1:0-3989 GCA_049689695.1 Chitinophagaceae bacterium
CAGCAAATAATTTCATTGAATTTTATAACAGCCCTTATACTTTGTTCGAAAACGATCTGAAAAATATATACAAATGATCCGCTGCATCTTATTTGCAATAATCTTCTTTGGCACGACCCTGCTCCACGCGCAGCCCGTAAAGCAGCATGGCTGGCTGAAAGTGCAGGGAACGCAACTGGTAAATGAAAGAGGAGAAGCTGTCGTATTGCACGGCATGAGCTTTGGCTGGCATAACCTCTGGCCAAGATTTTACAATAAAGGCGCTGTAAATGAACTTACAGATAAATGGAAATCTACTGTGATAAGGGCTTCCATGGGCATACAGCTTAATGATAGCGGTTATCTTAAAAGCCCCCGACGGTCAGCACAGTTAATACAGGATGTTGTGGATGCATGTATAAAAAAAGGCGTGTACGTTATCATTGATTGGCACGATCATAATATTCATACGGAAGAAGCGAAAAGTTTTTTTTCGATGATGTCAAAAAAATATGCAGCTTATCCGAACATCATTTATGAAATATTCAATGAGCCTGACCACGAAACATGGCCTGAAGTAAAAAAATATTCTGAAGAAGTGATTGCTGCCATTCGTACAAACGATAAGAAAAATATTATTCTTGTCGGCTCCCCGCGCTGGAGCCAGGACCTTCATTTACCTGCGGCTGATCCCATTAAAGGCTACGACAATCTGATGTATACGATGCATTTTTATGCAGGCACGCACAGGCAATGGCTCAGGGACAGAACAGACGCGGCCATCGCCAAAGGCCTCCCTGTATTTGTATCTGAATGTGCAGGCATGGAAGCAACCGGCGATGGACCGATCGACAAAAGCGAATGGGAAAAATTCAAAGCATGGATGGATGCGAGGAAAATAAGCTGGGTAGCATGGTCTGTTTCTGATAAGAAAGAAACCTGTTCCGTGCTCAATCCCTCTGCACATTCAAATGGCAACTGGAAAGAAGAAGACATTAAAGAATGGGGACAAATAACAAGAGCGGCATTAGTTGCGTACGCAAATGCTCAATAACTTTTAATAACAAGGAACTTTCTTGTCGTTCACCACATCTCCCGACGGCTTTGCATAATGTTTTTCAATAAATGCCGATACGGCCTGAATGAGATCTGCCCGTAAGCTGTTAGCAATGTTTCTGTCTATTGACAACACACCATCAGCAGTGGGCTTGAAAAAGTTCATCTTATTTTCATAACCTTCTGCGAGGTAGTCAGTGATGGCAATGCGGTAAACGCTGTCTGCGTGCCAATGCTTATTGTTGATCTTCCAGGATGTTCCCCAATCTGTGATATTGTAGTATTGCAGAAAGCTGCCATCACCAGGATACCTCATGCTTGTATCCAGCATTTTTTTAAGCATGTGGCCTTTCATTTCAACAATATATATTTTACCACTGTATGGAATGGTCCTGATGATATCGTATTGCGTGACCTGGTTCCTGATAGAATCATCCAACCTTATGCTGCCGCTGTTATAGATGCTGGCATCGATATTGGCGCTATCGCCGCAGGCCTCATAAATAGCTTTTGCAATCAGGTCTGTGAGGTTAGTGGCTTTGTAACGTATGCTGGCCTCCGTGCCATCGAGCGTTTTATGCAGTGTTGCCAGAACCTTGCAGGGTACGTAGCCTTTTACACGCCAGATGGAGTCGGCCCAATTGTTCCAATACCTCACTACGCCTGCAACGCGGGGATCTTCTTGTATTTGCTCGTCTATCGGTATCAATTGAGAATTTACAGATAATTCACGGGTTACCGTATTATAACGGAGCGCATGAATAAAAACGGTGCGGCCGTTCGCGTCTGCTTTTGTTACGAACGATTTCTTGCCTGAAGCATGATGTATTGTATCAATCGAATTAGTGTGCTCATGCCCACCAATGAAAAGCTTTATCTCAGGAAAGAGCTTTGCCAGCTCAATGTCCCGCTCACGCTTCAAATGCGTGAGTGCAATGATCACATCAGCCTTATTATTCTTTAAATATTGAATGGATTCTCTGATTGCCTTTTCTTCATCAGTATAATCAACGTAATCTGACACAGTAGAATTTATTGTTACGCCCAGAACTCCCACTCTTACCACCTGGCCCAATTCATTTTTGAACGAAAGTATTTTTGCAGGCGGAATGGGCACACGTTTTCCATTTATCATTTTAGTGAGTGGCTGTCCGGTGCCTTTTTGCACAACATTAGCGCTTATCCAATCGAACGCTGAAGTATCTATCCGTTGTTGAAGGTCATCAAGGTTTTTGATATCGAATTCATGATTTCCAAATGTGACCATATCAACAGGCAGGGCATTCATTACATCTACCATCTGGAAGCCTTTCAATTCTTTGTTCTTCGGTCCGGAACGGATGGTGCCTAATGCAGAAGGGAAAAGAAAATCGCCTGCGAGCATGGTGTAAACATTCCTGTTCTTTGATCTCAGTTCTTTAACAACAGTGGCCACACGCGCCAATCCGCCTGCACGGCCGCTATCGAGCGTGGAGATCTCGTAAACATCGTTCAGTTGCACGAGGCTGATCTCTATAATATTCAGCTTTTGAGGCGGGTAAAAGCCGGGCAAAACTACTATACACAGTGTAAGTGCAATTAATACCGGCTTTGAAAGTCTGCTATTGACGCTATTAAATTTAAAGGGCATAATCAGTTGATGTTTATCGGGTATATAAAACTATTTGAAAAAAACATTCTTAGCAAACTATATAATTGATTTTTCACGGCCGTGTGCTGCAAATCCAGGCTTGATTTAAATCGTAAATTGCAAATATTTTGCAATCAAATTAAGATCAATGGAATTAGGACTATACACGTTTGGCGATGTTCAACCGGATGGAACGGCGGGAAACGCAATGAATGCGCATCAGCGTATCAAAAACCTGATGGAAGAAATAAAACTGGCTGATGAACTGGGGCTCGATGTATTTGGTGTAGGTGAACATCACCGGCCTGACTACACTGTTTCATCTCCGGCTACCGTGCTTGCTGCCGCTGCGGTGCTTACAAAAAAGATCAGGCTTACCAGTGCAGTAACAGTGTTGAGTTCAGACGATCCTGTGCGGGTATTCCAGGAATTTGCTACGGTAGATCAACTCTCTGCAGGCCGTGCTGAAATAATGGTCGGACGCGGCTCATTCATCGAATCATTTCCTTTGTTTGGATACGATCTGGAAGATTACGACACTTTGTTTTCTGAGGGCCTTGACCTCCTATTGAAACTGAATAAAAGCGAAACAATCACCTGGAGCGGCAAGCATCGTGCGCCGCTGAATAAACTGGGTGTTTATCCCCGTCCATACCAGTCTGAATTGCCCGTATGGCTGGCAGTTGGCGGAACACCTTCATCGGCAGTGAGGGCCGGCACGCTTGGATTACCTATGGCGCTTGCTATTATCGGCGGCATGCCGCAGCAATTTGTTGGGTTTATCAATTTGTACCGCGAAACAGCAAAGAAAGCAGGGCATGATGTGAATCAGTTGCAGTTAGGCATCAACTCACATGTGTATGTTAGCGAAACTTCACAGCAGGCAGCCGATGAATTTTTTCCTTCTTATATGCGTATGATGGGAAAGATCGGAAGGGAAAGAGGGTGGTCGCCCATGACGCGTGAGCAGTTCGATCACATGCGTTCTGAAAAAGGTTCGCTGTTGGTTGGAAGTGCGCAGCAGGTGATCGATAAAATATTGTATGAACATGAACTGTTTGGCAACACGCGCTTTCTTGCGCAGATGAGCTTAGGCGATATGCCGCATGAAAAGATCATGAAGTCTATTGAGTTGTTTGGGACGAAGGTGGCGCCGGTAGTGAAAGAAGCTGTGAGCAGTAAGCTGTGAGCTGTGAGCTGTGAGCTATTCTACCGCCACTCACTTGTCCTTCCTGAAACCCCGCAGCACGAACTATCAGAGCTAACAATCGGGGTGAGGAATCTGCACTAGACGAAGTTTATTCCGGATCACAGGAGGCAAGAG
>JBAVMD010000717.1:0-17214 GCA_049689695.1 Chitinophagaceae bacterium
GGATCCACACTCAGCACCATCAATATCCTGAGCGAAATGGCCAAAATGAAAGTGGAGAAGGATACGGCAAAGACCAGCGAGTACATCAGCAAGATAAGCGACAACAGCAACCGCATGATGGAAGCGATGGACGACATTGTCTGGAGCATTAACCCCATGAACGACAGCATGCAGCGCATCACCGCAAGAATGAGAGAGTTTGCCACAAGCGTTCTGGAGGCAAAAGATATAGAGGTAACGTTCCGTGTAGATGAACGCGTAAAAGACCTCAGGCTCGATATGGAAGCCCGCCGTGATTTCTTCCTTATTTTTAAAGAAGCGGTAAACAATATTGCCAAGTATTCAGATTGTAAGCGGGCCAGCATAGAGGTTACCATCCATGGAAATAAGCTGGCGATGCTCATCAGGGACGATGGCAAAGGCTTTGATGTTCAGCAGGCCGACAGCGGTAACGGCCTTTCCAATATGAAGAAAAGAGCAGAGTCGCTTAACGGCGTGGTGTCCATAGAATCTGTAAAGGGTATTGGCACCAAAGTGAGGCTGGAAGCGCCCCTGACATAAATGTGTGATTGCGGGGCAATCCTGAACAAACTACATTTGTTGTTCAAATAATAGTTTCCCATGATCAGGTTGATGTTATACGAAGACAATCCGCAGCTACGCGAAGGTTTAACCATGTTGCTGAATGGATCCGACGGATTTGAAGTGGTAGCCGCATTCAAAAACTGCAATAATGTAGAGGATGAAGTGCAGGCTTTTGAGCCCGATGTTATCCTTATGGACATCGACATGCCGGGGACAAACGGCATTGAGGGTTTGAAACGCATCCGAAAGATCAACACAAATGTAAAAGTGCTGATGCTTACCGTGTTCGACGATAATAAAAATGTTTTCGAAGCAGTACGTTCCGGCGCCAATGGTTATATATTGAAAAAAACACCTCCTGCAAGATTAATAGAGTACATCAGTGAGGCCAACAGCGGCGGCGCACCCATGACCTCTTCAATTGCTACCCAGGTATTGCGCATGTTCTCTGATATGAATGCGCAACAAGGGGAAGACTATCATTTATCAGAGCGGGAAAAGCAGGTGCTGCAATTGCTGGTGAATGGTTATTCTTATAAAATGATCGCGGCGGAAATGTTCATCTCCATCGATACCGTTCGCTCGCACATCAAGAAAATATATGAGAAGCTTCATGTAAACTCCAAGAGTGAAGCTGTAGCAAAAGCATTTAAGGATAAGCTGGTGTAAGTGTTTCTTTTAGCAGGATTGCCCTTGAGATGTCACAAACATCGTCAGGGGCAGTCTTATTTTATGCCGGGCTATAATGAAAAAGTCAGATGGTCATTGGGTCAATAAGTCATTTGTGCAGCATATTCCGGCGGCCTCAAAATAATTAATCATAGATAATCAGTAATCAAATGCCCAGGTTTAATATTTTCAACCAGATACATAAAGGTCTTCGAGCCATGCTTTACAATATGGCGCTTACCATTCAGCATACTGACTTCTCCAGGGAAGAGGAAGCAAAGGCAACGCTCAGGAAAATGAAGCAGGTGCTTGAGTTGTATGCGGAACATGGCGGGCATGAGGACAATATTGTATTTCCGGCGGTACGGGAAGTATCTCCTGCCACTGTTGCTTCGCTTGAAGCGGAGCATGAAAAAGATGAGCAGCTTACTAATGACCTTCTGTTGCAAATCCATACTTACAGGTACGCAGCAAATATTATAGAAAAGGTTGCGGTGGGATACAGTATTCATCTTGCTTTCCAGGAGTTTGTTGCATTCAACCTGCAGCACATGTGCCGGGAAGAACAAACCATTAATCCTTTGCTGTGGGAAAAATATTCAGACCTGGAGTTGATGCAATTGCAAAAAGAAGTACGCATGCAGGTAAAGCCGGAATCAGAGATCATTTTCACGCGCTGGATGCTTCAGGGCTTAAGCGATGGAGAAATAAAAATGTGGTTCTCCAAAGTACAGGAATCGGCACCGGCTGCAGTATGGAACGGCCTCTGGCTGATAGCGATTGATGAATTGGGTTATGAGCGGGTAAGCGGGCTACTTTCTCAGGAGATGATGCCCTCGCTCAACTAACCACATAAAAGCAGGCGATTTAATGTTTATGCTGGTGTGATCTGCCTGATCTTCACATGTTCATGCGGTTGACTTTCGACAAGGCGAAGTGTAATTTTACTTCCAGATTCACTTAAACGCTATGTTATGCAACGGTTGAACACACTCAGGATATTTGTTGTACTGCTCATTGCAACAACAATTTTTTGTTCAGGAGCTTCCGGCCATACAACCACCGGTACGGCTCCGGCTTCAACCGCTACCCAATTACCGGATTGTGATTGCCAGAAACCCGGCACAGAAGATCTTTCAGATGATGAAACACCAGGCATAGGTTCTAATATTGTTGTAAGAATGATGAAGATGTATTAAGTTAATGCACTGATTTCTTTCTTAAACCAAAACAACTCGCATGAAAAAGTTCTTTAAATTCCTGGGCATTCTGCTGCTCATTGTTCTGGTGGCAGTAGCCGGGCTGGCGGCCTACGTAAAATTAGCGATGCCAAATGTTGGCCCTGCGCCCGACATCAAGGTTACAGCCACCCCCGAACTGATCAAACGCGGTGATTACCTGGCCAACAGTGTAATGGTGTGCATGGATTGTCACAGCACCCGCAACTGGAATGAGTTTTCCGGTCCTCCCGTACCGGGTACATTGGGCAAAGGCGGAGATAAGTTCGATAAGACCATGGGCTTTCCCGGCACTTACTACGCAGCCAACATTACTCCGGCTGGTATCGGCGATTGGACCGATGGAGAATTATTCCGCGCTATTACTACCGGTGTGAGAAAAAGCGGCAAGCCTATTTTTCCCGTGATGCCGCATCATAACTACGGCAAACTGGATGCAGAAGATATCAAAGCAGTAATTGCCTATGTACGTTCGTTACCGGCTATTGAGAATAAAGTGCCCGAGTCCGAATCCGATTTTCCTATGAGCTTTATCATCAATACCATTCCTTCCAAGGCCAGCCTAACCACCAAACCATCGTCTGACGATGTAGTTGCTTATGGTAAATACATGGCCACGGCCACCTCGTGCGGAGATTGCCATACGCCTTTTGAAAAAGGGCAAATGGTGGAGGAAATGTTCATGGCAGGCGGCAGAAAATTTGAAATGCCTGCAGGCCTGCTTATTACGCCAAATCTTACACCCGATCTCGAAACCGGAATCGGCAGCTGGACGAAGGAAGCATTCCTTAACCGGTTCAGATCTTTCAGGGACAGCGCTAACGTGCATCAGAAAGTTGATTTCATGAAGGAATACAACACCATCATGCCATGGGCAATGTATGCAAACATGACCGATCAGGATCTTTCGGCCATTTATGAATATCTCAAAACATTAAAATCTATTAAGAACAGCGTGGTAAAGTTTACGCCCCGCGGCGCAAAACCTTAAGAACGCATTATAGCCATAAAAACAAAAAGGGTTTAACAGCAAATCTTTGCAGGTAGTATTAAAGATTTTGTTTCATGATTAACCCCAGGGGCTGGTTCGCAAGAGCCGGCCTCTTTATTTTAAAATATCCAGCCCAGCAGCAGGCAGATAAAAACAATGACCGGCGCGGGCAGTCTTGTAAAGAACAATAGGAGGGTAGTGGCTGCAATAATGCCAATATTTATAAAATTGATCGTATCAAATCCTGCAATCGAAACATCTTTCATCATATAAAAGCTGGCCGCAAACATAATTCCCACCACTACTGCATTAATGCCTTCGAGAGACCGGTACACCACTACGTATTTTTTCAGGTTGTGCCAGATGGGAAAGAAAAAGAGTACCAATAAAACACTGGGTAAAAAAATAGCAAGGGACCCAATAATACAGCCGAGCAACTGATATGGCCAGCCCATATCTTTCATGGCCAGGCCGCCGGCAAACGATGCAATGGAAAAAACAGGTCCCGGCATTGCACGAACAATACCTGCGCCATTGTAAAAATCTTCTTTATCAATCTTTATTACTGCAGGATTGCGCTGAATCAGCTTGGCAGACTGGGGCCTTGCTACAAACTGCTCGTACATGATTGGAATAAGCACTTGTCCGCCCCCGAATACAAGGCTGCCGAAACGATAAGTATTTTCAAAAAGATTGATGGGCCTGCGGTTGGGCCAGTTGTTCTTTCGGGCAAGCTCACTCGTAATACCCGCAGTAATAAAAATGAAGCCGAACAGCCAGATGTTCCACCATTTGATTTTTTTTCGAACCGTTGCTTTTTCAGGAATGCGCTTGTTGCTCAGGTTCGTTACAAATCCTCCCAGCACAATCAGTACGGGAAATATCCAGGGCATTGTGAACAACAGGTAAGTGGCCACGGTGCTTGCGAACATAATAGTATACGTGATGGTATTTGTAATGGCTATTCGCAAGCCTTTAATGGCCGCATACAAAAGGAAGCCTACGGCCATTGGAGGAATGAAGATGAATATTTTAGTCTGTGCTTTTTGCGTGTAGAATGAAAATGCTCCCATCAGTATGCAGGCTGGCAATATCCAGATGATGAGCGTTAGAACCGCCAATGGAACACCGCCGCGTTTATAGCCGATCAAAGTAAGCACCTGTGTAGAAGAAGCGCCGGGCAGCAATTGGCAGAATGAATTATAATCGAGCAACTCTTCCTTGGTTACATCTCTGCGTTTTTCGCAAAAAGTTTTCAGCATCATGCCCAGGTGGCCTTGCGGTCCCCCGAATGCAGTAATGCTATGCAGGAACACAGCTTTTAAAAAGGAAGTATGTCTTAACAATACCATCAGGACAGATGGGGTTTTGAACGGTAGTTTTGTAAAGATGCACAAACTATTTTGCAGTTAGAGGGACTTCCTTATTTTTTGTTCTTTATATTTAATCTTCAACTAATTCGGCATGAAAAAACACCTTCTTTCGGTTTTCACGATGTTTGTTGCGCTTTCAGGGGTTGCGCAGAAATCTGTGCAGGAAAGAATAGATGCTGCCGCTGATAAGATAGAGCCAAAGACCATCGCCTGGCGAAGGGATTTTCATGAGCATCCGGAATTAGGGAATAGCGAAGTGAGAACAGCAAAGATCGTAGCCGACCATCTCCGGTCGTTGGGTATTGAGGTAAAGGAGGGCGTTGGCAAAACCGGCGTGGTGGGTATTCTTAAAGGAGCAAAGCCCGGACCTTGTATTGGCCTGCGGGCCGATATCGACGCACTTCCGATAGTGGAGCGCGCAGATGTTCCGTTTGCATCAAAAGTAAAAGCTACTTATAACGGACAGCCTGTTGGAGTGATGCATGCATGCGGTCACGATTCTCACACCGCAATTCTTATGAGCGTTGCAGAAATACTGGCCGGCATGAAGAATGATCTGAAGGGGACAGTGAAATTTGTATTTCAGCCTGCAGAAGAGGGTCCGCCGGAAGGCGAGGAAGGTGGTGCGCCGCTGATGGTGAAGGAAGGCGTTCTGGAAAATCCCAAAGTGGATGTGATGTTCGGTCTTCACATCAATTCAAAAACAGAAGTGGGTCTCATCAAATACAGGAGCGGAGGAATAATGGCGGCTTCTGATTGGTTCACTATAAAAGTAAAGGGAAAGGGAACGCATGGTTCAACTCCGTGGACGGGGATTGACCCGGTAGCGGTATCGGCGCAGATCATAAACGGGTTGCAACAGGTCATCAGCCGGCAAACAGAACTTACAAAAAATGCAGCGGTGATTTCTGTTACTGTGTTGAAAGGAGGAGTGCGTGCTAATATTATTCCTGAAGAAGTAGAGCTTACGGGCACCATCCGCACGCTTGATAAAGCGATGCAGAAAGATATTCATGAACGCATTCGCAGAACCGCCATTAATATTGCCGAGGCCTCGGGTGCCACGGCGGAGGTAACGATCGATAACAAAACATTGGTGACTTATAACGATCCTGCATTAATGAAAAAAATGCTGCCGAGTTTTCAGAAAGTAGTGGGAGAGAGCAAGGTGCTGGAAACAGAAGCGGTAACAGGTGCTGAGGACTTTTCTTTCTTTGCCGAAAAAGTTCCATCGATCTTTTTCTTTTTAGGTGGAATGCAAAAAGGAAAGAATCCTGATCAGGCCTTTCCACATCATACACCGGATTTTTATATTGATGAAAGCGGATTTAAACTGGGAGTGAAAACATTTTGTAACCTGGTGATCGATTATATGAATATGAAGTAGATAAACACGAATTAGAATCAATTAATTCGTGTAATTCGTGCATAAAATTCGTGTTTATTTATTTATAATACTCCCACAAAAACTTAGACAGCTTTCTTATAAGGACCCAGGCTTCATTATCGGGTGTCCAGCTTTGGTCCTGGTTATTTTTTGTAGTGATTGAAAATACATACGGCCCGCGCGGCGCCATTACCAATAATGTTTCGCTGCGCGATTGGTCAACCGCTCCATTCTTTGATGCAACAAAAACGGATGAAGGAATTTGTGAGATTGCTACTTCATCAAAATAATTTCTTCCAAGAAGCCGCAGCATTTTTTCCGAAGCCGTCTTGCTGATCATATCACCCGTATAAATTTTTTCCATCAGCATGGCCATTTCTTTGGGAGTGGTTTGTCCCCAGCCATACTGTGTCCGATTATTTTCTCTTCCGGGAGTTCTTGAATTCACTCTTGTATTTACAAATCCATTCGAATCAAGAATCGAATTGATCCTGGAGCCGGTGCCAGCAAGACTTTGCAGCCAGAGGCTCGCGGTGTTGTCGCTCATGGTAAGCATCAGCATCATCACCCTGCTGATAGTTGTCTTCTCGCCATTTTTGTATGAGCCGAGAATATCAATGCCTGCATACAATAGAGAGTCTGTATAAATAAGTTCCTGGTGATAAGCCAGCTCGCCCTTTTCTATTTTATCCATTACGCCAATGAGGATGGGGATCTTGATCATGCTCGCAGTGGGAAAGATGGAATCTGCATGGTACGATGCAAATTTATTTGTGCGAAGGTTCTTTACATAGATTCCAACATCCCCCTTAAATCCCTGCACCATTGATTCGATAGTGCTTTGCAATTTTTTATCCGTGCGCTGCGCCAATAGGGTAAGTGGAATGCTGAATAGAAGAAAGAGAAAATTTTTTTTGACAAGCATGCATTGAAGAATTTAAAAAACTCCTATTTATAATATCCGTTTTTATCTATCTCTTCCCACACCTTATCGGGCACTAAAAACCTGATTGACTTGCCTTGTTTAATACTATTACGTATATGTGTAGCCGAAATTTCCAGAAGAGGCGCATCAAGCACCTGCACATTTTCTGTAAGATCATTTTTGATTTCAAATCCCGGTCTCTTATAAACATAGATCACGTGATGCTTTAGAATATATTCGGGGTTCTTCCATTTTGCCAGATTCTGAAAACTATCGCTTCCCATGATAACGGAGAATTGATGCTGCGGATATTTTTCCTGCAGGTAAGCGAGCGTGTCTACTGTATAAGATGGGCGGGAAAGACGAAATTCGATATCGGATGCTTTCAGGCCGGGTTCATCATCAATCCCAAGTTGTACAAGCGCCAGGCGATGAAACTCATTTAATAATCCAGCAGAAGGCTTTAAGGGATTTTGCGGAGACACTATGAGCCAGACCTGGTCCAGCTGTGCCTGCTGCCGAACATGGTTGGCAATAATAAGATGACCTGTATGAACGGGGTTAAACGATCCGAAGTAAAGACCTATTTTCATTGAATATCAATTAGTTATCGCTATATTGGTTCAACAAAGATGGCTTCTGCCTCATTCAAGCGCAAACTAAGATTATACCCGGCAACTGTAACAGAAATGGGATCGCCCCAGGGAGCTAACTGATCCAGCCGGATGTTTTCGCCCGGTACGCAGCCCATCTCCATCAGTTTCAACAGCAACTCATTATCGGCAATCGAATGGATTCTGCCTGTTGTGCCCGGTAAAAGTTCGGATAACTTCTTGATCATAAATCAACAACAAATGTAGCTTTGGTTTTTCAACGGCCATTACGATTTCCGAAATGAAAAGTTCGCAACCCGATATAAAATTCCATTTCCAGATTAAGACTACTCTGCGCAATAGGCGAAAGTTGAAGGCCGCGATAGTCACTGAATTTAAATTACGCCGTTATAAGCTGGGCTCGCTTAATGTTATTTTTTGCTCTGATAAGTATCTTCTCGATATCAATCGCCAATATCTACAGCACGACTACTATACTGATATTATAACCTTTAACCTGGCTTCGCCCGATGAGCCCGTTGAGGGGGAGATTTATATCAGTGTTGATCGGGTAAAAGAAAATGCGGTTAATGCCCGGGTTGCTATAAACCATGAGCTTCATCGGGTCATTTTCCACGGTGTTCTCCATCTATGCGGACTGGATGACTCCACTTCCAGCCTTCGCAAGACAATGTCTATAAATGAAGACAAGCTCTTGCTTAAATATTTTTTTTCACGTGGAACACAATAAAACCTGTTTCCACGTGGAACAATGGAAAATGATTCACAAATCGTTGCCAGCTTCGAATCTTACCTTTGCGCATTATGTTTCCCGATTATGATGTAATTGTTGTTGGTGCCGGTCATGCCGGATGTGAAGCTGCTGCCGCCGCCGCAAATATGGGCAGCAAGGTTTTGCTTGTGACCATGAATATGCAAACGATCGCCCAAATGAGCTGCAATCCAGCTATGGGCGGCATCGCTAAAGGGCAGATTGTGCGGGAAATAGACGCCATGGGTGGATACTCCGGTATCGTCACCGATAAAAGCATGATCCAATTCAGAATGCTGAACAGGTCAAAGGGCCCAGCGATGTGGAGCCCGCGGGCGCAGAATGACCGGATGTTGTTCTCATCTACCTGGCGACAGATGCTGGAGGAAACAAGGAATGTGGACTTCTACCAGGATATGGTTAAAGGTATCCTGGTGAAGAATGGCCGGGCTGCGGGAGTAATTACCGGGCTGGGTCATAATATAAATAGCAAATGTGTGGTGCTAACTAATGGAACCTTCCTTAACGGCATCATTCATATAGGCGAAAAGAACTTCGGGGGCGGCCGGATGGCTGAAAAACCCGCTACCGGCATTACCGAACAACTCGTAGAGCTGGGGTTTGAAACAGATCGCTTGAAAACGGGAACACCGCCCCGGATAGACGGACGAAGCCTGGACTATTCAAAAATGGAAGAGCAGAAAGGCGATGAGACCATTGTGGGTTTTTCTTACCTGGAGATTCCGAGAATAACTCCCGATCAGCAGCGCAGCTGCTGGATAACCTACACAAGTCAGCAGGTACATGATATTCTTAAAACCGGTTTTGAGCGAAGTCCCATGTTTGCCGGCCGAATAGAAGGAACCGGACCAAGATATTGTCCAAGCATCGAAGACAAGATCAATCGTTTTGCAGAACGAGACAGGCACCAACTCTTTGTAGAGCCGGAAGGCTGGAATACAGTAGAGATTTACGTAAACGGGTTTTCAACCTCTTTGCCGGAGGAAGTACAGAATGCCGCTCTCCGGAGCGTGCCCGGTTTTGAAAATGCCCGCATGTTCCGCCCGGGATACGCCATCGAGTATGATTACTTTCCGCCAACGCAGCTTAAGCATTCGTTGGAAACCAAGCTTATAGGCAACTTATTCTTTGCAGGACAGATCAATGGCACTACTGGATACGAAGAAGCCGCCTGCCAGGGATTAATGGCAGGAATAAATGCCCACCAACGTGCTAACGAACTGGAACCTGTTATCTTAAAAAGGAGTGAAGCCTATATTGGAGTACTAATAGACGACCTTATCAGCAAGGGAACAGAAGAACCTTATCGGATGTTTACCAGCAGGGCGGAATTCAGAACATTGCTCAGGCAGGATAACGCCGATCTGAGACTGACCGAATTAAGCTACCGTCTTGGACTGGCATCACAGGAAAGAATGGAGAAGGTGATTGAGAAGAGGGACGGAGTAAGGCAAATCCGGGAAGTTCTTCGCGAGTTTGCCATTGAGCCTGAGGAGATTGCAGGTTATCTGAACCAAAAGAATTCTACAGCCATCACTCAAAAACAACGTGCGCTTCAACTACTGATGCGGCCAAATGTGGAGCTGAAAGGAATGATGGAAGCTTTGCCCCGACTAAATGATGTTCTTAAATCTTATAAATCAGAGATCCTGGAAGAAGCAGAGATCCAGATGAAGTATGAGGTTTATATCGAAAAAGAAAAAGAACTCGTCAAGCGCATGAGCCAGTTGGAGGAACTGGAAATTCCTGAAAACTTCAATTATGATCGTATCCAGGCGCTCTCAAACGAGGCATTGCAAAAATTCAAAAAGATAAAACCCCGCACCTTAGGCCAGGCAAGCCGGATCAGCGGAGTAAACCCCAGTGATGTTCAGATATTGATGGTGTATATGGGGAGGTAGACTTAATTAATGGTCCAGCTTACATTTCCATCCTTTTCATCTTTCAGCTGAACGCCCAAAGCGAGTAATTCATTCCTGATCTTATCTGAAGTGGCAAAATCCTTTTTAACACGGGCCTCTTTCCTGATCTGTATCATCAAGTCAATGACCCCTTCTAAAAGACCATTTTCCGCTGCCCGGTAGGGCTTCAATCCCAATATTTCATGCAGGTAAAGCGAAAATTGCTTTGTGAGCAAGTCAAAGGAGTTCGAAGATAACTCATTGATTGATATATGTTTATCTTTCAACGAGTTAATTATTGGTACAAGGTCGAACAAATTGGCCAGCACCTTTGCGGTATTGAAATCATCATTCATGAAATCATCCAATTCACTTACCAGCTTCTGAATTTTTTCATTCAATTCCGCATTTGTTCCTGGCGACTGATCTTCCGGCGGGGACAGTTTGGTTAGGTTTTCGTAAGCTTCCGACAGCCGTTTCAATCCGCGCTCTGCTGCCTGCAATGCCTCATTGCTGAAATTCAGCGTGCTGCTGTAATGCGTTTGCAGAATGAAAAAGCGGATGGTCATAGGGCTATACGCCTGCTGCAACATGGGATGATCGCCGCTAAAAAGTTCCGTTAGCCTGATCACGTTATTATAGCTCTTGCCCATCTTCTTACCATTAATGGTAATCATGTTGTTGTGCAGCCAGTAACGGGCCGGCACCTGGCCATTGCAGATGGTGCTTTGCGCTATTTCGCTTTCGTGATGAGGGAAGAGCAGGTCCATACCTCCGCCGTGAATATCGAACACTTCGCCCAGGTATTTGGCGCTCATGGCCGAGCACTCAATGTGCCAGCCCGGGAAGCCTTCCCCCCAGGGGCTTTGCCATCGCATGAGGTGCTCAGGCGGAGCTGCTTTCCAGAGAGCAAAATCCTGCTTATTGTTTTTATCGTGTTGAGCCTCAAGATCCCGGGTAGTTTCAAGCAGGTCATCCAGCACCCGGCCGCTCAGTTTGCCGTAAGGATATTTTTCAGCATATTTCTTTACATCAAAATAAACCGAGCCATTGGCTTCATAGGCATAGCCTGCAGCCATGATGCGCTTGATCATTTCGATCTGCTCTATAATATGTCCGGTTGCAGTAGGCTCAATGGTGGGATCAAGGTTATTGAATTCGCGCATGCCCCAATGGTAAAGATTGGTGTATTTCTGCACCAGCTCCATTGGCTCCAGCTTTTCCAGCACTGCTTTTTTTGCGATCTTATCTTCCGCCTCGCGGCCTTCCTCTTCAAAATGGCCGGCATCGGTAATGTTACGCACATATCTGACCTTATAACCCAGGTGCATGAGGTAGCGGTAGATTACATCGAACGTAATATATGGGCGTGCATGGCCGAGATGGCTTTCGCCACTTACGGTAGGTCCGCACACATACATACCGGCATGCCCGGGCGTAATGCTCGTGAATACTTCTTTTGTACGTGTATAAGAATTAAAGACTTTCAGCTCGCCCATAGTCGGCAAAAATAATTCATCTGATCCAAAGCGAGAGGGAGTTAGTTATGAGTTACGGGTTATGAGTTACGAAGGCTTTGTCGTAACTCATAAGCCATAACTCATTTCTTCAGCGCCACATCAACCACTACCGGGTAATGGTCCGAATAAGAAACTTCCATTTTCTTGCATTGAAGAATGGTGAATTTTTCATCGGCAAAAACATAGTCGATGCGCAGCGTTGGAGAAATGCTGGCGTAGGTGCGGCCAATGCCAGCACCTCTTTCAATAAAGGCATCCTGGCGATTGCCGCGGATCTGGAAATAGGTATATGAATTGGGCACATCATTAAAATCACCGCAGAGTATGCTGGGATAGGGCGATTTGTCCAGTTCATTTCTTACGCTTTGGGCCTGTGCGCCGCGTACTGCATAAGCTTGTCTTAATTTATTTACGATGGATTTGCTCGCTTCAAGCAGGCTGTCTTCAACCCGCTTTATTTTCTCGATATAGTGATAATCTTTTCTTCGGAACATCACAGATTGCAGGTGAGTTGTATATACGCGGATGGTGTCTCCATTCAGATTCAGATCGGCCGAAATCAGGCTTTCATTCGTTCGCGTTTGTCCCATGCCGTTATACTGAAGCCGGTTCGTGTTCAGGATAGGATATCTTGAAAAGATCACAGGGCCTACCTGGTATAAATTATGCGGCAAACGGTAATCGTCAACAAAATAATGATAGGGATAATTCAGTGTTTGTTTGATGTAATTGATGTTTGAATCGTACTGCGGATTATTCGATTCAAAAAACTCCTGCAGGCAAAGCACATCAGCATCCTGCTGCTTCAGAAAATTAATGATAGGAATGCGTTGGCTGTTCTGTTGTTGCTTTGGCCGGTACATCTGGTCGAAGTAATGCACATTCCATGTTAGAATGCGCAGGCTGTTTTCCTGCTTTACGGGCTTAAACCCTGCGCGAAAGTTCCATGCGTAAAAAGACGAAAGGTTCGGCCAGCTGAGAATTAGTGTAACCAATGGTAAAAATGCCCAGCGGGACCCGATAAGCATCCAGAATACCAGGAAGCCAAATACCAGCAATACAAGCAGGGGAAATAAAAGACCAAGCAATGCCACCAGCCACCAATGCGCAGGATGCAGGAAGGTGTTGGCGCAGGCCAGCAGCAGCAGGCTTGAAACAACTACGTTTGTAATAATAAAAAAGCGCTTGGTGAGCCGCCGGAAAAAACTGGCCATCAGCCGAAATTACAAATTGTCGTCCTGAGAAGCCCGCTTAAGAATCTCTTTTTCTTCGTCTGTAAGAAAACGATATCCTTTTTGATTGATCTTGTCCAGGATCTCATCTATGCGTTTTTGCGTTACATGCGGCACTTTCCTGTAAGGGCTTGTTTTGCCAACCTTGTAGAAATATTTTTGTTTTACCGTGGATTTTTTCGGTTTATCAGGATTGAACAGGTTCCCCGCCCAATCGAAGAAGTTGTTGATCCACGCGCCCCAGTCATTCCCCTTGCGCATCTGGTATATAAAAAGCAATCCCATTGCTGCGCCTGAAATGTGCGCAATATACCAGCCGGTATTGGCTACCGGGATGGTGGCGAAATCTATGATCACAAATACAAGCGTAAGCACCCAAAGCGGAATGCCACCGTTTAACATAGGGAAGATGCGGTAATCAGGGGCAAGCATAGTAGTAGCCACTGCTATCGCCATTATACTTCCTGAAGCGCCATATAAGGTAGCCTGGCCCGATACAGCCAGCATTCTCGGAAAAATATTATATGATAATAAAAAGAAAGCCGCGCCTGCAAGCCCTCCATATAAAAAGATCGGTATGAGCTTTCCGTTTCCTGCCAGGTCCTGCATTATATATCCAAATGCCCAAAGCCACAGCAGGTTTCCCAGCATGTGAAACACGCCATCATGCATGAACATGTAGGTAAGAATGGTCCATGGACGGCTCATCAGCTTATCGAAATCCGCCGGCAAGATGAACCAGTCAAAAATATGTGTGTAATAGGCTGCCGTATCCAGTTCTGCGAAGTGGTAGATAACATAGATGAGCTTAAAGATCATGAACACAAGGAGCAGAGCTATAACGAGATTGACCAGGTGATTGCCATCCTGCCCAAGCACCATCTTCTTTTTGTATCGTTCTTCCAGTGGCACGGTCAACAATTTAGCGTGATGAGAAATCCGGGAAGACCACTGTATAAACGGCCATAGCTACACAATCGTATCCCGCAAAAATCAGTATAACAATTTACTAATAAAATCGTCTTCTATTGGTACGATTCCAATATAAAACCAGTAAAAAACCTACTAATGCGCCGCCAAGGTGCGCCCAGTGCGCAACATTGTCTCCGGCGCTGTTCTGAACCCCCATATAAAGTTCTGCAGCGGCATACAGCATCACAAACCATTTTGCTTTGATGGGGAAAAGGAAATAAACATAAATCTGCTGGTTAGGGAATAAATAACCAAATGCGGCAAGGCACCCGAACACGGCGCCTGAAGCTCCCACCGTTGTGCCGTTCAGGCTATAAGTTCTTATGCCATCGGTAAAACCGGGAGCATACCGAAGTTCTTCCTGTTTGGCTGCGGAAAGGCTGTTGAATAATTGGAAGGCCTCTGCGTTCTCAAAATATAAAGTAACAAGGTGTAAAGCAGCCGCCCCGAGGCCACATGCCATGTAAAATATTAAGAACCGTTTGGGCCCCCATACATTCTCCAGGGAGCTGCCAAACATCCAAAGCGCGAGCATATTTAAAAGAATATGCGATACGCCGCCGTGCATAAAAAGGTGTGTGATCACCTGGTGCGGACGGAAATATACCGAGCGTACGTCGTGCAAGGCAAAAGTGTTCATCATCCAATCCGACCCTGAATTTTGAAACGTCAGTTGCACTAAAAAAATCAGGGCGTTTATGATCAGGAGGTTCTTTATAACTAATGGTAACACACTAAACCCTCCGGGGCGAAATCCAGTCATTCAGAAAAATTTGAGTAAAGATACTTCACCATCCAAATGGCAACCCACCCAATTCTCCAAATCCATCTATTTTTACCTTTTCATTTTTTAAACGGTCAATCTTTGGAAATAACATCTAAACTGCCTCAGGTAGGCACCACCATTTTTACTGTGATGAGCGCGCTGGCCACGGAGCATAAGGCTGTAAATCTTGGACAGGGCTTTCCCGATTTTCCTATGCAGGAAGAGCTGGTAAGCCTGGTGAACCAGGCCATGCGGGAAAATTATAACCAGTATGCGCCTATGCCGGGATGGATGCCGCTGCGTGAAGCTCTTGCAGAAAAAGCACATTCGCTATACGGTACCAGCCTTCAGCCCGATACGGAGATCACCATAACACCGGGAGGAACTTATGCTATTTACACAGCGCTTACAACCATCCTCCAGCCCGGCGATGAAGCCATCGTATTTGAGCCGGCGTACGACAGCTATATTCCCAACATCGAGATCAATGGGGCCAGGGCAGTACGCATTAACCTGAAATTCCCGGAATATAAAATAGACTGGGAACAGGTGCGGCAAAAAGTAAATGCCAAAACAAAAGCTATCCTCATCAATTCGCCGCACAATCCCACCGGCGCCGTACTCTCCGCTGATGATATTGAACAGTTGCGCAGCATTGTAAAAGGAACGAATATTTTTATTGTGAGCGATGAGGTATACGAGCACCTCATTTTTGATGATCTGCCGCATCTGAGCATGCTGCGTTATCCTGACCTGCTGGAAAGAAGTTTTGTTTGCTTTTCATTCGGCAAGGTATATCACTGCACCGGCTGGAAGCTGGGCTATTGCATAGCGCCCGCCCCTTTGATGAAAGAATATCGGAAGGTGCACCAGTTCAATTGCTTCAGCTGCCATACACCATCACAGGTGGCGCTGACAGCATACCTTAAAAATGCGGATGCTTATTTATCGCTTGGAAAATTCCTGCAGGCAAAGCGTGATCATTTCATAGGGCTGATGAAACAAACAAAGTTCGATTTGCTGCAGAGCAGCGGCAGCTATTTTATTTGCGGTACTTATAAAAGGATCAGTGAAGAGCCGGACAAGGACCTTGCAATACGCCTTACAAAAGAAGCAGGGGTGGCCACCATTCCCATCTCCGTATTTTACCAGGATGGCAAAGACGATCATGTACTGCGTTTTTGTTTTGCCAAGAAGAATGAAACGCTGGACGCTGCCGTGGAGAAGCTGATGAAGATATAAGTCAACCTATACTATTGACCACCATCGATAAAAAATACCAGGGCATTTTTTTCATGCTGCTTGCTGCCATGGGATTTTCTATTATGGGCGGCGCAGCAAAAGCATTGAAAGATTCATTCAATGCCGGGCAGCTGGTTTTTTACCGCAATGCAGTTGGATTGGTATTTCTTGCAGGAAGCTTTGTGCAACGTGCGCCCGTGAACAAAGGAGGCAAATGGACCTGGCTGGCCTTTCGCGGCATCATGGGCACAATAGCGCTGTACACGCTGATGTTTTGCATATTGCACATGCCGCTGGGAACGGCCATGACATACAATCTTACCTCAGCTATTTTTATCGCATTATTCGGTTTCGTGATCTTTGGCGAATACCATGGTCTGCGCGTATTGTTCGCTGTATTGCTGGGCTTCGCGGGTATGCTGCTTATTTATAAACCAAACATGCATTTGCCGGTGCCGTATCATTTGGCGGGATTGCTTTCCGGAATTACTTCTGCTGTTGCTTATCTTACCCTGAACAGAATTGCTTTGTATTTTGATCCGCGCATGATCGTATTGTCTTTTTTGCTCAGCGGGATCATTGTACCTGCTGTATCTATGGTGCTGCACCATGGCGCCGGCTTGCCGGAGAATGATCCATTTATTGTTGCATGGCGCTGGCCAATGGGAACCGACTGGGTTTTTATTTTGATGATGGGACTTGCAGCCTTATTCGGCCAATATTTTGTAACACGGGCCTACGGGTCGGATAAGGCCGGAATAGTGTCTGCCATCAGCTACACGAATATCATTTTTTCTACGGCTATAGGTATAATGTTAGGAGATGCTTTCCCTGATGTGTTTTCTATTACCGGCATCTGTTGTATTGTTGCAAGCGGAATTATTATATCTGTAGTAAAACGAAAAGGGTAACCACATTTTACGATATGAAAATCGAAAGTATAGTTTTTGACCTCGGCGGTGTTCTGGTAGACTGGAATCCTGATTATGTATACCGAACCATTTTTAACGATGAAGAAAAAATGCGC
>JBAVMD010000718.1:0-3713 GCA_049689695.1 Chitinophagaceae bacterium
ATCTATAATAACTATGCTCAATTCGAAGAAATTGCAGGGAAGCTGGCGGAGGGGCTATTCCTGATTTACACATTCAATGACAAGCAGATCCCCCATTTAGCCTCAATCGATGAGTATTTTTTGCTTAAAATAATAATCTATGCAAAAACAGATACGCTGAGAAAGCACTTGAACCGTCTGCAACTCTCATCTATAAGATTTGTACGCAGTTCGCATGAATTACCCTTCGCAGAATTCGTTGTGAAATTTCTGTCAGATTTTACAAAATTGAAAAAACTCTATGACGGAACAGGTAATGATAAGGCCTACTTTTTTTGGAATAAGTATCATAAGATATTTACAAATATTCTCGTGACACTGACAGTTTCAGATAGCGTTTCAGATTTTTCAAAAATCACCGCAGCGCTTTTGGATATTTTGAAAGAAAAGTCGTTTCTGAAAAAAGTTGACAACACGGTAATTAGCGACTTCATTCGAGCCAAAGGAGAATGTATTCATAGTACACACATAAAAGCATTGTTACGAATTGCAATTGAAAATGATCAGCTACACGACCCCTCGATATTTTCTGCCATCAAGCACCAGATTCTATGCCATCATAAAGAACTAATCATCTATGATGAGGTTATGTTCTTGGAAATCAGAAAACACTTTTTAGATAAGTGCCAAAAGTGTAACATACGGCATCACTATGACATAATAATTCACGTCTATGCTTTTTTAAGTCCGGCCTTTAAAACTGAAGTTGAACATCAAATATATACACTGTTGCTAGATGAATTCGATGCAGACGCATATTACCTTCTCGCATTATTTGAAGTCATTGATTACCGCAGATTCATAGATCATTTTATTGAACAGTGCAGCCTTCCAACTGAGGTTCAACGACGCTTTGCCTATCATTTCTCCGAAGCCAACATTGAAGCTCTCAACATGCTTCTCAATCTTGCATTTAAGTTCAGCCTCGACCTTAGCGATCCACGTTTCCAAAAGTTTCAAGGTTTGTCACTTTACTACGATTGGCTCTTGAACTTAGACAGTTTCGACTACTCAAAGTTCAACCCTGAATGGGTTCTACAGCACCAATCTAGACACTTTCTTAAAAAAATTCTGTCAAATAGGGAGGTTCGTGCGAACATACGCGAATACCTCAAAGTTACTAAGCATGAGGTATTAAGCGAGCTATACATGGAATATGAAAGTTGAGAGTTGGTCGTTGGTTGCTGTATGGTACAATTGTGCGTTGAGGTAATAAATAGACACAAGAAAAATTAAGCAGAGTCTGGATTTTGATACGAACTTCGTGATTTTAGGTGGTGTACAAATTCAGCGTATTGCGCCGCAGCATCTTGAGCGATCTCTTTTAATATCGCATCGTTGGCAATTGCCCCTTTGGGGTATTTCGAAAGTATTTCGCTTTTGATTCTCCGGTTCAGATCATCAAGCGAATCTTTTGCCTGGCGGTAATCAATAATTTGCATTAATTTTTCGAGGTTTTTCTGCAGCGTTGCCAAATATCTCTTGTTAAGAAGATAAGCCTCCTTTTCTGGTATATTAAAGCAGATGCGTAATTGCTTCTCCAATTTCTTCCGCTGTAAAACATCGTAACAGTAGGTTAGTTCGATATCATCGCCATCATAGGTATTAGACAGGTCAACTGTCACGCCGTAGCAACTAAACAACATTACGAACACTTTCAATTTTTTTTCCTTTAAACATCCTTTGATGTAAATGGTATGAGATATTTCCCCATCTCCTGAGAAAATATCTTCTATGGGGTAAAACCACTGTGCCAGTGAAACATTTGGACTAACTGTATTTAAGCTTTGCACTGCGTTTACAACATGCTTTCGATCTCCTCCGAAGTGCAAGTATGCGTTCACTGCGATTTTTGTCATGCCTTTGAAAAAGCTATCTACATCTATTGTCATAGGGATAGTAATCGGTTCACGCAGATATTCTCGATGCCACTGAAAATGATGGGGTGCGTTGTCTATATCAAGACCAGGATACTTCTTCTTAAGCTGCTTTAAAATATGTGTTAATTCCTGTTGGTTCCGAGCACTGACGTACACACCATCATCAGTAATTTCAATAGTGGGTTTAACCGGTATAGGATTGCGTCCATTATAGAGATGATACGTATCTCCTCCCTTGGTTTTCAGATTTTTTATTACGTGTGACTTCAGACGATCTCTCTTTAGATTCAAAAGCGCAGCCAGCGAATCGAACTGCTTAGAAAACTCTGAATCTACGGTGCTGCCGAGCGCTTTATTGCAGGTGCTGCACAAAAGGCAATTCGACCTTAATGATCCGCCGATGCAGTTTTGAATTATGTGTTCTACGGATTGATTACTTTTTGTCAGAGGTGCATTACACCTATAGCAATGATGCTGCATCGGAAAGATTTATTTGGACACTGCGAGAGCCGCGATGAGCAGGAACAAAAGCCCAGCAGCACCTACCCATTCACCGGTACTTGTAGGCTGATGTGCTTTAAATTGAATTGCAGCACGCTCGTGATCTGCAAAACTCAACGCAAAGGGAACCTGCAGATTGCCGGCCACCTTACAAACTTCTGGGATTTGATTATTGCCAAGGTGCTGTAGTCGGCTGCGAATCGGTTTAATGAGACTATCAACCGTCACTGCCTGGTGTCGGTACTCGGCTCGTTGTGATACCGAAGCGTTCAGGAGTGCTGTTGTAAAATATCCCCCAATGGGATGATCTATCGCCGCCGTACCTCGCTGGGTGGCATATACAATAGTGATTCCCGGGGGCGAGTTAAGAATGTATTTATCGAACAACTCCCGCGCTTCTGAAAAGCCATCGAAGCTTGCATACCCATCCGAAATTTCAGGCCCAGATATGCGTGCTCCTGTGTACGTACGGCAGGCATCAATTATTATTAGCTGTCGTGGAGAATGATTAATTAACGAACGAACACTGGCTGCTCCGTTTTGAAATACCAGCATCTGCTCACCTGTTTCTGTTACAAAACCATGTCCTGAAAAATATACTATGGAATAATCTACCTGTACCCTTTGCAATTGAGCAAAGTCGGCTTGTGTAATGGACATCTCCGGAATAAATATTTCATTCGAATTCCATCCCCCTCCCTGGCTGGATTGGAGGTAGCGTGCAACGTTTTTTTTGTCTTTTTCTACGCCATAGAGAAAGTTCTGTCCATGGCTTGGCGCACCTATCAGAATTGCCGCGCGTGTAGGTATTCTCATACTATTGAATTTCATAGAAACTAAATTTTATAGTTCTCTGGAAGCAAATTACTAAACTTTTTGTTCAGCCTGCTTTGCATGCAGGAATTGTGGAAAAGTCAACAAAACTGTTAGTTATTCATTTCATCGAAGAAAGAATTGCAATCATCTACAGATGCTATTTCGATTGCTAGTTTAATTGCTGCTTGGCTCGTCTTGTTTAAAATAAGTGCTTATTAAAGGGGACAGATTAATAATAATTTCACTATAAGGGCCTTGCTCTTTAAATAGAGCTGGCATAAAAGAAAGTTTAATCACGGTTTTTCTATCGTTGTGCAAATAATTGTCTATGTCAAAAATAGTCGCCTCGTTAAATAGGTAGCAACAAAAAGTACGCCTTTATGTGAGAAGTTTATGGGGGTTCCTGGTTGTGGTTCGAAACCCCATTGTGCAGATAATAATTGATTAAAAAGCTCAATTAAATATTGGGAGCTGTTC
>JBAVMD010000719.1:0-6549 GCA_049689695.1 Chitinophagaceae bacterium
CACCAGTTGCACGCCTGCATCTGTTTCACCAAAGCCTTCCTTTTCATACGCGATGGTTTTTATAAAAGCTTCACCGTAGAGGTTAATGCTCCGGCGCATGAACCAGTAATTGAGGCTGTCGTAAGCAGGAGATGAATAAGTGTAAAAGAATTTAAGCGCGTCGAGTTCTGATTTTTTTCTGTTATGGAGATCGCGCCGATAAAAACAAGGCGGGCTATTGTGTACCGAATCACCGTATAATGCCCAGCTAAAATCTGCCACCAGTTCCGAAACGGGATCAGGATAAGCTCCGGATATGGTAAATTTTTTTTCTCCTGCAGGAATTGTTCCCGTCAATAAAACATTTCTATCAGAAGCCAGCGGAAAATAGATATATGCATTGTCTCCTGTGCCTTTTGCAGCAGTTTTCAATTCGTTTACATAATTATTCAAGGGAGAAGCTTCGTTCTCATTCACAACTACAACACTATCGTTTATCTTGTCTCCCGAGCGCAAAATAACTTCATACTGGTTCTCCTTCCAGTTAAGCTGGTAAGCGCCCGCCCCATAATAATTACCTATGTCCTGCCAGATCCAGCCATCAGGTATCGCCTGGTGAGAAAAGGATGCTTCATTGGTAGTCACAATTCCATCGATCCTGCTGATACCCGCCTTTTTAACTGCTTTTATCCATTGCAACAATACCAGGCTATCTTTTGTGCTGCTGAATCGCCAGCTCCCAAGCGATGGATCTCCGCTGCCTACAATGTATAAATGCCCATCGAGGTCACCTTTAGTGATTTTGCCAGAATAAGCCAGCCTGGTTTTGTACCTGTAATCTTTCCCCAGCAACTCAAACCCCGCAATGCTGGTAAATATTTTCTGCGTGCTGGCAGGCGCCAGTCCAATCTGGCTGTTGCGCTCGTACAGGATCTCCCCTGTTTTTGCGTCCATCACCGCCAATCCCATGATTGCATGACGCATTTGCGAATCTGCTTCAAACACTTTTACTGCGCCCGCCAGCTTCTGCTCAACAGTTTGCGCCTGAGCCCCAAACCAGCAAACTAATAAACCGATAAACCAATAAACTTTCCTCATACAGTGCTTACTTTGCGCTCAAATTAGCTATTTCGAAGCAATGGATAATCATACAAGTGAACAAAGGAAGATCAATGCATCCATCATCACCATCGGTGATGAATTGCTCATAGGGCAAGTGGTAGATACCAACAGCGCATGGATGGCGCAGGAACTGAACAAGATCGGCATCTGGATGAAACGGAAAGTAGCGGTGGGTGACGACCGGCAGGAAATCATCAGGGCGCTGGATGAAGAAGCGCAGGTTTCGGATGTGGTCCTCATTACCGGCGGGCTCGGCCCTACCGCAGACGACATCACTAAACCGGTGCTCTGCGACTATTTTGGCGGTAAACTGGTACTGAACGAGCAGGTGCTTGCGCACATCACGCACATATTCGAAAAAATACTCAAGAAGCCCGTTACAGAAGTTAACCGCAAACAGGCAGAAGTGCCAGATACCTGCACCGTGCTGGACAACTCCTGGGGAACAGCGCCCGGCATGTTGTTCGAAAAAAACGGCAAACTGTTCATCTCCATGCCCGGCGTGCCAATGGAAATGAAAGGCATCATGCAGCATCGTGTGATGGATGTACTGAAAGAGCGGTTCACTCTGCCCGTTATACTGCACCAGACGGTGCTGCTGGCCGGCATCGGCGAATCTATGCTGGCCGATATCATTAAAGATTGGGAGGCCGCATTGCCTCCATATATCAAACTTGCCTACCTGCCTAATTACGGGCTTGTACGGCTGCGCATGACCGCCACCGGCAACGATAAATCACAATTAGAAACAGAACTGGAAGAAAGGCTGGAAACACTCAAGCCGCTGGTAAAGGAATGGATGGTGATAGATGAAGACCTCACCATACAGCAGGCAGTTGGGAAAATGCTGAAGGAAAGAAAGCAAACCACCGGCACGGCCGAAAGCTGCACGGGCGGCTATGTGGCGCACCTGCTGACGATGGATGCAGGCGCTTCCAGCAATTTCAAGGGCAGCATAGTTAGTTATGATAACGCGGTGAAGACAGATGTGCTGGGTGTGTCCTCCGAAACCCTTGAATCAGTTGGCGCAGTGAGTGAAGAAACCGTTACACAAATGGTGAAGGGCGCTTTGAAAGTTTTAAAAACAGACTATGCCATCGCTACTTCAGGCATCATGGGCCCTGACGGAGGAACAGAAAAAAAAGCCGTTGGTACCGTATGGATTGGTGTGGGCAACAAAGACAGGATCGTTACACAGCTTTTTCATTTTCGGTTTGACCGTTTGCGCAACATTGAGCTTACGGCCATGAATGCGCTGAACATGTTGAGAAAGTTCATCAACGGTATCGATTAACCTTATGTATCATAATCATACCACCTGCTGTATCATAAACGAACAATATCGTATCTTTCTTAGTATTTAAACGGGTGACTGCCATTGATTTAATCAATGGCATATTTTTCAATATTATAATCCGGGCCAATGGCCCAGGCGCTCACGCATCACCCGTTAAACATTCCTCATGCTTAAAAGTTATTTCAGGATCGCCTGGCGAAGCCTTGAAAAAAATAAGACCTACTCGTTACTGAACATCATTGGCCTTGCAGCCGGCCTTACGTGTTTTACGTTCATTGCGCTCTGGGTAAGCGATGAGCTGAGCTACGATAAGTTCAATGAAAAATCAGACCGCATTGTTCGCCTGACCGGCATTACAAAAACAGCGGCCGGTGAATCAGCTTCTGCTGTCAGCAGCGCTCCCATGGCGCGGGCGCTCATGAACGATTATGCTGAAGTAGAAAATACAGTACGGTTTGATATGCACGAAGAAATAGTGAATCACAACCAGCAACAATTCCTTCAGCCGGGAATATTGCTCACTGACCCCTCATTCTTCGATGTGTTCAGCTACCGCTTAAGCCAGGGCAATGCAGCCAAAGCTCTCAGCGAACCTTTTTCAATTATTCTTACTGAATCAACCGCAAAAAAATATTTTGGTGACACCAATCCAATCGGTCAAACGCTTACAATCAATATGTACGACAGCTCTGGATATGGAGCAGCGTACACCATCACGGGAATTATGCCCGACCCTCCGCAGAATGCGCATTTTACCTTCACCATGCTGGGATCTTTTAAAACTGTTGAAACGGCCAACCCGGATGTGCTTACGGTAGATGGCTGGGGCGATGGAAGTTTTTATACTTACCTGCTATTAAAAGAAGGAGTAGACCACCGTGCATTCTCTGGCAAGATCAGCCAGTTTTATGCAAAGTATATTGGCGAGCGCTACGAGTCATGGAAGTCAACCTATTTTTACACGCTGCAGCCGCTGGCCGACATTCATCTCCGTTCAAACCTCCAATATGAAATAGCCGCAACAGGCAATATCAACGACGTTTATATTTTCTCAACCATAGGCATTTTTATTTTGTTGCTGGCAGGTATCAATTACATCAACCTATCCATGGCCCGCGCGGTTAACCGCGCAAAGGAAGTAGGTATTAAAAAAGCCATTGGCGCGCTCAAAGGGCAGTTGATAATGCAATATATGTTTGAGGCGGTACTAACTGCTTTTCTTGCGTTGGTTGTATCGTTACTCATATCTTCCCTGCTTCAACCTTTATTCTTCCAGTTAAGCGGTAAGGAACTACCGCTGTTTGATTCGGGTTTGCTGATCTTTTTCCTGGTTGGCGCAACACTAGTGCTAGGAATATTGTCGGGCATTTACCCTGCAACGATCATTTCAGCTTTCAAGCCTCTGCTTGTATTGAAAGGTGTATTCCGCTCAGGCCGCACAGGCATTGCATTGCGCAAGTCGCTGGTGGTAACGCAATTCATCATTACGCTGGTGCTGGTAACAGGCATTATCGTGATCAATTCTCAAATGTCGTTCATCAAAAAGAAAGACCTGGGATACAACAAAGAAGCCTTGCTTTTTTTGAACGTTCATGGAAATACAGATGTGATCAAAGGATATGAGGCTTTTAAAAACGACCTGATGACGTCTTCGTTGGTGGGCGGGCTTACAACGTCTAATTCCCTGCCTATAGGAGGACTTGGAACAGGCGGTTCAGAAACCGTTGATGCCAATGATGAACCGCTGCAGGTAAATACCGCACGGTTGCGGGTAGACGCAGATTATCTCAATGTTTATGGAATAAAATTATCGGCAGGAAGAAATTTTTCCAGCCGTGCTGCTTCCGATACCCTTCAGTCAATAATTTTAAATGAAGAAGCCGTTAGAAAGATCGGCTGGAAAGATGTGCAGGCCGCAATAAACAAGCCTTTCAAAATGGGTAGCCGCCAGGGAGTGGTAATAGGCGTTGTGAAAGATTTTCATTTCAACTCATTGCAAAAAGCTATCGAGCCGCTCGCGATTTATCCACGGCAGGAACGGTTTTCGCGCATCACCGTTAAAGCAGATCCTGCAAAAGCAGCGCAAACTATTTCCTGGATCGAAAAAACATGGAAGAAGCATTTTCCTTCTGCATTGCTGGATTATAATTTCATCAACAGGCAGGTGGGAATGCAATACGAGGCAGAAGAAAGGTTTTCTAAAATATTTTTAACCTTCTCATTTCTATCACTGCTCATCGCCTGCCTCGGATTGTTCGGCCTTATTTCGTACGCCGCAGTGCAGCGCACCAAAGAGATCGGCATCCGCAAAACATTAGGCGCAAGTGTAAACCGCATAGCCATGATGCTGTCTTCGGGTTTCCTGAAGCTGGTAGCGCTGGCCTTCCTGGTGGCAACACCGGTTACCTGGTACCTGATGAACAGCTGGCTGGAACATTTTGTATACAGAACAACCATTTCCTGGTGGATGTTTGCAGCGGCCGGACTGTCTGTTATGCTCATTGCTTTGCTTACCGTTGGTTTTCAGGCCATCAAAGCAGCATTGGCCAATCCCGTAAAAAGTCTGAGAACAGAATAGGGACGCGAGGCGCGTAAGGTACAAGGCACAAGGTACAAGGCACAAGAGGAACCCGTATTCTTTACTTGCTTCTTGTTCCTTGTACCTTGTACCTTTTTCTGTTACCTTTGGGCCGTTCTTAAAAAAACGATTATGGCCATAGTTGACCTGGTAATGCCAAAGTTGGGCGAAAGCATCATGGAAGCCACTATTCTCAAGTGGCACAAACAGCCTGGTGAAACCGTGAAGATGGATGAAACCCTGCTTGAAATTGCCACAGATAAAGTGGATAGTGAAGTGCCTTCTACCGCAGAAGGTGTTGTAGAAGAGCTGCTTTTTAAAGTAAATGATGTGGTACCCATTGGCACCGTAATAGCCCGCGTGCGCACAGGCGCTGAGGCCTCATCTGCATCAGCTCCCGCAGCCCAGCCTCCAAGACAGGAGGCAGCCCCGCAACAATCGCCTCAAGCCGAGCCTGTATATACCCAGGTGCAGGAAGTAAGTTCTACCCTGGCAGGATCTGCCAATGGCCAGAAGCCATCCATGAATGGAAACCGTTTTTATTCGCCGCTTGTGCTGAACATCGCTGCCAGCGAAGGCGTAAGCATGAGTGAATTGGAGAGCATTTCCGGCACTGGTAATGAAGGCAGGGTGACTAAGAAAGATATTTTGCAGTATGTGCAGATGAGGAAGCCAGGAAGCAATGAGCTGCGAGCTGCGGGCAATGAGCAAAAAAGGCCTTCGCAGGAAATTGCACGTTTTTCTGAACCACAATCACAACAGTCGCAACAACCGCTCGAAGCTCGCAGCTCACAGCTCGCAGCTTCTTATTCCGGCAACGTAGAGATCATCGAAATGGACCGCATGCGCAAGCTTATAGCGAAGCACATGGTTGACAGCAAGCATACAAGTCCGCATGTTACCAGCTTTGCCGAAGCAGATGTTACCAACATGGTGTTGTGGCGCGACCGTATTAAAAAAGATTTTGAAAAACGCGAAGGTGATAAAATAACTTTCACTCCGCTGTTCATAGAAGCCATTGTAAAATGCATTAAAAAATATCCATGGCTTAACAGCAGCATCGATGGCGATAAGCTGATCGTAAAGAAAGACATCAATATAGGCATGGCCACTGCCCTGCCCAGCGGCAACCTGATCGTGCCCGTTATTAGAAATGCAGATCAGTTGAATCTTGTTGGGCTCACAAAACAGGTGAATAATCTTGCCAATGCTGCGCGCAATAATAAACTGAAGCCCGATGATACATCCGGCGGAACGTTCACATTGACCAATGTAGGCTCATTTGGCAGCCTCATGGGAACGCCAATTATTAACCAGCCGCAGGTTGCTATACTTGCAGTAGGAGCCATCAAAAAACGTCCGGTGGTAATTGAAACAGAGCAGGGAGACAGTATTGCGATAAGGCACATGATGTACCTGTCGATGTCTTACGACCATCGCATCATCGATGGCGCCTTGGGCGCTACTTTTTTGACTGCGGTTGCAAAGGAGTTGGAGAATTTTAATGGGGGCAGGGAAATATAATTTTTTTAAAAAGGGAACGCGGATCATCAGGATCTGTTAGGATTTATTA